>JAJRYE010000003.1 GCA_024275895.1 Alphaproteobacteria bacterium
AACTCAAATTCAAGGCCACGGTCCGGCGCAACAAGAGAATTGGCCTGTGGGCGGCGGAACTGATGGGACTTGAGGGCGAGGCCGCCGAGGACTATGCCGCGGCCATCATAAAGGAAGATTTTCTTGAGCCCGGCGACGAGGATGTTTTCCGTAAAATCCGCCGCGATTTTGATGCCGCCGGCGTCGAGCAATCCGACCACCAGATCCGCCGCAATCTGCGCGAGATGTTTGCCGCCGCCATGGAAGAGGTGCAAAGCGAAGAATAACCTTTACCCGTCAGGCTGCGATTTGTTTTCCGGCCGGTGCAGTCCGAAGAGCGGTTGCCTTCGGGCAGAACCGGCGCAAGGCAAACTTAAAAATCACCCACGGCGGCGCGTTTGCCGATGGCGAGGATTTTTTTCTTGATGCCGATAGCCTCTTTTCGCAGCTCTTCAGGAAGTCTCTTGCCGCCATAAATCATCGGATCCATATTGAGAGTGTAAATCCACAACTGGCCCTTCTTGTCCTCGACCACCGTAACCCGGCAGGGTAGATAGGCAGCGTAGGAATCGTCGAAATCGAGCATTTTGGCGGCCGTTAAAGGGTTGCAGTAGAGATAAATCTTGACCTTGCGGTAGGTTTTCCCCGTCATGGCCGAAATCTGGTCGGAAAGGGGCAGGGCGCCAACATCCTTGATGTTGTTCTCCGCCGCCACCGATTTGATGGTCTCGTCCAGATCATCAAAGGAAAGATCGGCATTGACCTTCCATTTCCACACCGTGGCGGCAACCGGGGAGCCGGTTTTTACCAGCTTTTCGGCCATCTCCATGTAAATTTCGCCGGCTTTGGGGTCAAATTTGTCAAATGCGGTCTTGTATTCATATAAAGACATCAGCCCGGGGGCGAGAATGACAGCGCCGACAATTGCCAGCAGACCAATCAGTGCCAATAAATTACGGATAATGTTCAATGGTAAATCCTCCCCATTCGTTTTATTGCAAGTCCTCAGATTATTTGATGAATATCAAAGAACTAAGTCACTTAAATCTGAACTGTTCCCTGATCGCGCCGATATCAGCCAAGTTTTTTCGAATGATCACCAGGATTGACTGTCAGCGCTGTTTTTTGTTCTTTTTGGTTTTCTTTTTCTTTGTTTTCTTTTGTTTGCGCGGGCTCACGAGGGCGATCGCCAGCGCGTCGATTTCCGCTGCCGCCTTGCCGCTCGGATTGAGTTCAAACACGGACAGGCCCTCACTGAAAGAGCGTCGAAAATCAATCCGCTGCGAGAGACGGGGGGTCAGGATGGCAACGCCCTCAATCTGCGTCAGGGCATCAAGGGTCTCATCATTTTCGCGCGTCATATGATGGGTATCGGCACGGTTGATAAAGGCAATCAGTTCCGGCTTGGTCTTTCTGCGCTTTGTTGCCTCCCTGATAATACCGATAAAACGCTGGGTGGACCAGACATCGGCCTGAGAGGGGGTAACCGGCATGATGATCCGGTCCGCGCGCGCCAGAGCGGCGTGCAGGGCCTCCATGTCGGAGGTCCCCACATCGACAAAAGCCTCACCCTTGATGCGGGACGGCAGTTTGTTTTGCACGCGCAGGGCCGGTTCATACAGCTCCTCATTGCGCACTTCAATTGTGTCCGTCAGCGTTCCTTGCGGATCAAGATCAAACAGGCGAACGGGTTTGCCCTGATACTCCAGCCAGATAGCCAGATTGAAAACAACAGTGCTTTTTCCCGTTCCGCCTTTCAGGTTTCCTACGACCGTAATCATGTTCGATTTACTTTGCCGGTTGCGCTCCGGGATTTGGAGCTGGGTTGAAGAACGGAACCGGGGGATATCCGTATCCATACGGGGCCGGCCGGAAATCGCGCCGGGCTCCCCAGGCCGGATTGCCCATCCATGGCGCCGGTCCGTGTCCATATGCGGGCGAAGCGCCGGCATAGGCCGGATGAGGCGCCCCCTGATGCATCTGTTTAGCCCATGGCGGGGCCTGAAAGCCACTATCTTTTCGTTGCTGGCGCATCCGGGCGTCAGCTTCCTTTTGGGCTTTTATGACCCAGTCGGGAGTTTTCGGTGCCTGAAACTGCTGTCCCTTGCGCATGTCCTCCATGGCTTTCTTGTTTGCCTTTTTCACCCAGTCGGGAGTTTTCGGCGCTGTGAACTGCGCCCCCTTGCGCATATCTTTCATCGCTTGCTCATGAGCTTTCCTGACCCATTCGGGCATAGCGGGGGGACGCGGCGGCATATTTCCCGTATTGGCCGCGCCCTTGCCGGGTTTTGGCAGCGGTTTGGCCGAGAAATTGTCCAGTCTGGAGCCGCCGAAAGGGCCGGGCCGTTTGGGCGCATCTATTTTTTTATAGCGCTCGGGAATGGCAAACAGCGCGTCGTCAACTTTTTCCACCTTGATATTGTTGAGCGAGCGTGAAACTCCGTTAGGGAAATTCTGCATCACGGCAATGCCAAGATCACGGTCATACTGGACCGAGCCGCGCTGATAGCTGCCGAAAGGTGACATGTAGAGAACTTCCCAGTTCTCCGCCTTGCGCCCGGCATCATAGGGCATGACGCCGTGCATGATCATCTGCTTAACGCCGCCACCCAGATATTCACGCCGCAGCGCCATTTTGCGCTCGGGATCCCACCAGACATAGACCGGGCGTTTGACCTGATCGGCGCTGATGCGGTATTTTTCCACCTTGAAACCACCCAGTTGCTCATCACGGTCCTTGACGCATTTGATGCCGGGCGCTTTGGGGCAGGGGGAGGCATTGGCGAAATCGCCATCGGCGGCCACATCCGGGGTTCCTTTAATCTCAAAATAAGTGCGGGACAGCGGCGATAAAAAGCGTGTGATATTGGCGTCCTTGTCGGTGATCTGGATCACCGGATTGCCGCGCACCTGAAATTCAAACCGGGAAAGGTGATCCTTGACGGTCAGCTTGCCATATCGCAGTTGCTGTCCGGGTCTGGTCTCCACGGCGTCCGCGGTAAATTCGGCAGCTTGTGCCGTCATAGCCGCGCTTCCTGCCATTAACAGCGCCGACAGGGCGATTGCTGACTTTTTCATCATACTTGTCTCCATCTGGTTAATCCTTGCTGGGAAGGGGCGATGCCTCGCCCCCTCCCGACATATATTTGAAATGCTTACTTGCTTTCAGCCTTGGGTGCCGCAGGAGCTGCGGGCGCCGGCGGCGGGGCAACCGGAGGATAGCCGTATCCATAAGGTGCGCCATAGCCATAGCCGGGATATCCACCCCAGCCCGGATAGCCATAGGGACCATAGCCATAGCCGCCATAATAGGGATTGCCATAGCCGTAACCGCGGCCGTAGCCACTGCCGCGTCCGCTGAAGTTCATGCTGAAATCGCCATCGCCCCAGCCATTGCCCCAGCCATTCCAGGGGCCGCCTCCGCCCCAAGGGCCCCACCAGGCGTTGGCGTTGGTTGTAAATGCAGCGGTGGCGAGACCGAGCGATCCGGCCAGCGCAACAGTTTTGAGAAGCTTGTTCATGTGCTTTCCTTCGCTGTTTTCCCTCTTCATTCCAAAAGGTGTGAAAAAGGAGGGAGTTCTTCATCACACCGGTTCCAACCTGCCCGTTCATGGTGAATTCCCGGGAACAGGTAATGAAAAACGCTATGCCGCCCAATTCAATTATTGTAGTTCAGGGACGCCGGACCAAAAACGTGACGAGATGCCCCGCTGCCCGGCGTTCCTGATTTGATGTTTACTTGGCGTCAGCCTTGGGTGCTGCCGGAGCCGCTGCGGGCGGAGCCGGAGGAGCGGGCGGAGCCATCCGCGGGTAACCGTAAGGCGCGCCATACGCGCCGGGATAGCCGCCATATGCACCGGGATATCCGCCCCAGCCGCCAGGATAACCGCCATAGGGGGCGTAGCCGCCATAATAGGGGTTGCCATAGCCGTAACCACGGCCATAACCGCTGCCGCGGCCGCTGAAGTTCATGGAGAAGTTGCCGTCACCGGTGCCATTTCCCCAGCCGTTGTTGTTCCACGGTCCACCGCCCCACCAGGCGCTGGCTTGAGTTGAGAACGCAGCGGCAGCAAGACCTAACGATCCGGCCAGCGCAACAGTTTTCAGAAGCTTGTTCATCTGCTTCTCCTTCGTTGTCCCTCTACTGATTTCTTGCGCGTCAAGGAGGGAGGTTCTTTCCACGCTGCACCCGGATCTCTATTGATCCAGAATTCTTTTTCTCTCATCGTATTCCCGGGGGCTGCCCGTACCAGGGCGCAGGCATCCCCCAGTTGTAATTGGGGTAGGCGCCGGGTGTGCTCCGGGGTTTTGAAGCCGTTTTGGCGCCATCATCGCCGCGCCTGTAAAGCGGGGCAAAACCGGAATTGTAAGCATTATTCGCCGGCGGCATTGCCTCAACTTCCCAAGGGTTGCGGTAGCGCGGCGCAAAAACCGGCTGTCTTTGATCATAATAAGGATTGCGCCCCCAGCTGTTCCGGGGCGTGGGTGTGGCCGGAACGGGCACCGCCCAAGGGTTGCGATTTGCGTTCGTCACCGTATTGCGGCCGCTGTTCGACCAGGAATTGCGCCCGGCATTGTTCCAGGAATTGTTACCCGATTTCATCCACGAGTTGCGCTCATTCAGCGCCCAGGGATTGCGCCCCCTCTGTCCCCAGTCGAAAGCGGGCGGGCGGGGGTATCCGTAGCCGTAGGCGCTGCCGGGTTGCGCAGCGCCAGGATATGCTCCCGGGGCTTGAGGCGGCGCCGGATATGGCCGGGGGGCGCCATTGCCTGCTCCAGCCCGTGGTTTTGGCGGCTGAGAGCCTGGTCCGCTTTGCGGTTTGGGGGACTGCAGCAGCTTCATGGGTTCGATTTTGAGCGGTTTTGCCGCACCGGATCCTGCCGGCAGGGCGGGCCAGACAGGAGCCCCTTGCGGTTTCCGGGCGGTTTTTTCCGGGTGGCTGGGATCAAAACCCAGCGGCGCAAAGGCATCGCTGCCCTGCGCCAGGATAATGGGCCGCCCCTTTGAGGGGGGCCATGTATTGACGCCTGATGCACCCTCAAGAGGGGCAAAAAGCGTAAAAGCCGTGTCTTTGGGCAGGGGAGCGGCGCCTGAACCAAAAGAGGTCATTGCGAGAGCTGACATGGCGCCAAATGCCAGTATAGCCTTGTTTCGCATCACGTTATTCCTTTTCTTCCGGCATTGGCTTCAACTTGATTCCGCGCCTCACTCGTTGCCCCTGCGGCCGCTGTGCGGTTCTGAGATTTTTAGCACTGATCCTGCGCATGGCCGGAGTGGCTGGTTTGGCTTTGGAAGCGGTCCTTGATTTTCCCGCCGGTTTTGATTTCACAGCCAGTTTTTTTCCGGTCTTCGTTGCAGCCTTCTTTTTGGCCTCTGCCGCGGCTTTCTTTCCGGCTTCGGCTTCGGCCTTCTTTTTAGCCTCTGCTGTGGCCTTGATTCTTGCTTCCGCTGCGGCTTTCTTTCTGGCCTCGGCTGCAGCTTTCTTTTTCGCTTCCGCTGCGGCTTTCTTTTTGGCCTCGGCTTCAGCTTTCTTTATGGCCTCTGCTGCGGCTTGCTTTTTCGCTTTCGCTGCGGCTTTCCTTCCAGCCTTCGCCCCGGCCTTTTTTTGCGCCTCGGCTGCGGTCCTCATTCTGGCCTTGCCGGCAGCTTTCTTTTTCTCCCTGGATTTGATTTTCTTTTTATCTTCGCCGACAGGCTTCTTTTTACTGCCGGTTGCCGCCTTGATTTCCGCCTTCTGCGCCGTTTGCACTGCCACTTTTACTGGTACTGGCGCGGCGGCGGGTTTTTTGCCGGATTTGGCTTTGACCGTCTTGCTGGTCTTATTGGCTTTGACGTGCTTTTTGTTTTTTGCTGCTTTGTCTTTTGAGGCCGCCTTCTTGTTGCCCTTGGCGGCTTTCTTCTTTTTCCTCGCCCCGGATTTGGCTCTGGCGGCAGCTTGCGAGCCTGAACCTGACGGCGAGGCAACCGCCACTGCTTCGCTACGTTTTGCGAACATGGCGCCAAGCCCCCTGAAAGCTTCCCTGATCATCATCCAGAGGAAATAGGGCAGGGCGCGCAGGGCGTAAAACACCATGCTGAGCACAGCACCAAGCGATCCGGCCTTGCCGATCAATGATCTGATCCCCATGCCAGCCATGATAAAAAGGGCGCGGATAAGGTAAAAACCCATGGAGAGCGCGCCGAGAATACGTGAAAACAGCCCCGGCGCATCGGGATCTTTTGCAGACGTCTCCCCCCTCATGGAAGTCGCATCGGGCGGCAATTGCCCCGAGGCAATCATCTCGCACAAGAACGCCTTGTTTGAGCGCATGCACGAAAGCGGAATAACGACCAGGGTGAGAAGGGTGGACGCCATGGCGCCAAACATGAGCGAAATGGCCATGCCCTGGAAAATAAAATCGGACAGGATCATACTGGCGCCGGCGATCATGGTGAGCTGGGTAATCAGGATGGGCCGGGTCCGGGTCCGCACCGCCTGAATCACCGCTTCTCTTGGTTCAACCCCGTCGAGAATGGCGTTTTTGGCAAAATCAACCAGCAGGATAGAGTTTCTTACGATGATGCCGGCCAGCGCGATCCAGCCAATCATTGAAGTGGCAGTAAACTCGGCGTCAAGCAGCCAGTGACCGGGAATAATGCCAATCAGCGTCAGCGGGATCGGCGCCATGATGATGCCGGGCTGGCGAAAATTGCCAAACTCCCAGACAACCAGCATATAGATCAGCACCAGAGCCGCCATGAAGGCGATGCCCATGTCGCGGAAGGTTTCATAGGTAACCGTCCACTCGCCGGTCCACTCAAAGGCGGATTTAAAACCATCGGGCGGCGGGCTGACAAGGTACCCCTCAAGCTTGACGCCGTCGGGGGCTGTGTAGTTTTCCAGCAATTTTGCGACATCGATCATGCCGTAAACCGGCGCCGCCAGAAGTCCGGAAACCTCGCCGGTGACATATTCCAGCGGCCGCAGGTCCTTGTGAAAGATGATGTCGTCCTGAACATCTTCGACAAAACGGCCAAGTTCCGAGATTGGGATGAGGGTACCATCGGCGGCCCTGACGGGCACTTCGCCAATCTGGGAGGGCTCGCCGCGGATATTGAGCGGCGCCTGAAGCAGGATAAATCGCGGTTCAAGCTCATGGCCGAGCTTGGCGTCGCCCAGCTTGTATCCGCCCATAATCATTTCAAGCTGCCGGTTGATGGCGTCACGCGAAACCCCGCGCCGTTCCGCCTTTTCTCCATCGATCTTGAAGCGCCAGATTTTGTGGGTTTCGGGCATGTAATTGTCAACGTCGACAATGATGTCCGATTTTTCAAAGATTTTGGTCAGATCCCGCGCCACCTGGCGCCGGACCTTGTCTGTCGGTCCGTAGACTTCAGCGACCATGGTTTGCAGCACCGGCGGGCCGGGCGGCATCTCGACTACGGCTATTCTGGCGCCAAGCTTGCGCGCAATCGGCGTCAGAAGCTCGCGCGCTTCGGTCGCAATCTGATGGCTGGATTTTTTCCGTTCATGCTTGCCCAGAAGCTGAACCTGAATATCGCCTTCCCACGATCCCTTGCGCATATAATAGTGGCGCACCAGACCATTGAAATTAAACGGCGAGGCGGTGCCGGCATAGGTCTGGATGGCGGTAACTTCCTTGATCTTCAGGAGTTCCCGGCCAAGTTGCTGCACAATATTGGCCGTGACCGGCAGCGCCACGCCCTCAGGCATATTTACAATCACGTTGAATTCGGGTTTGTTGTCAAGCGGCATCATCTTGACGCGCACGGCCGTCGTATAGAACATGGAAAAAGAACCGAGCAGACCGAGCAGAATAAACAGACGGACAAGGTTACCTTTCCATTTATGGTCAATCAGCGGCGGCAGCAACCAGCGGAAAAAACGGTCAAGGCGCGCCACATCCCGGTGTTCGCGCGCTTCCATTTTGCGCAGTTTTTCCAGGCTTGGCTTGATCCTCACCGCCAGCCAGGGCGTGAACATGAATGCGGCAAAAAGCGAAATGCCCATGGCTACCGAACCCAGGATCGGGATCGGGAGCATATACGGGCCCATCATGCCCGAGACCAGCCCCATGGGAATGAGGGCGGCAATGATGGTCATTGTCGCTAAAATGGTCGGGTTGCCGACCTCGCGCACCGCGTCAATGGTGGTTTCAAGGTCGGTATCTTCCTTGAGCAGCCATCGGCGGTAGATGTTTTCAACCACAACCGTGGCATCATCAACCAGAATGCCGATCGAGAAGATAAGTGCGAACAAGGAGACGCGGTCAATGGTAAAACCCATGATCCAGGCGGCAAAAATCGTCAGCAGGACAATAACCGGAATAACGGTTGTAACCACGATCGTGGGCCGAAGTCCGAGGAACAGAAAAATCAGTATGGTGACAAAGCCGGTAGCCTCAAGCAGGCTCCTGATGAGTTCATTGACCTTGTTATTCGCCGTTTCACCGTAATTGCGGGTTACCGCGACATGAACATTATCGGGAATGACCGCGCCTTTGAGATTCTCGACCATGGCAAGAATATCATTGGCGACGCTGACGCCGTTTGTATTGATTTTCTTGGCGATGGCGATGGTCACTGCGGCTGCGCCCTGGGGCGCCGACGAGGCTGCATCTTGCCACGCCGGGCCGGTATAATACTGCACGATATTCTCGGCGTCGCCCGGCCCTTCAATGACATTGGCCACGTCGCGGACATGCACTGGCGAGCCCTTGGAGACGCCGACGACAAGACTCTCGATATCCTGGGCATGTTTGAGAAAGCCGCCGGTATAGACCTTGATGCTGGTTGAGCCGATTTCGGCAGACCCGGCGCTGTGGGACTTGTTGGCCTCCCGTATGGTCCGGGCCAGTTTGTCCAGGGTTATGCCAAAGCCTTTCAGGCGCTGCGGCAGCACTTCGACCCGCAGGACTTCAGGGCGTCCGCCGACGACAAAGGGTTGCGAGGTATTGGGAATGCCCTTGAGACGGTGCAGCAATTCCTTTGAAATCAGCCGGAGACCGGAATCATCGACCTCTTTCGACCACAATGTCAAGGTGATGATCGGAACATCATCCACGCTCTTGGGCTTGACGAGCGGCTCGCTGACCCCGGGGGGGACCTTGTCCATATTAGAGGCGAGCTTGTCGTAAAGCTTGAGGAGGGAATCCTCCATCGACTCGCCGACCTTGAAGCGGACGGTAACCATGCCCATACCCTGCTGCGAGGCGGAATAGACATGCTTGACGCCGGGAATTTCCGCCATCATCCGCTCCAGCGGATTGGCGGCGAGCGAGGCCACCTGTTTGGCTGATGCGCCCGGATACTTGAAGAAAACATCAACCATCGGCACGGAAATCTGCGGATCTTCCTGACGCGGCGACATGACGAGGCCGAGCAGGCCAATGGCCACGCAAACGATCAGCAAAAGCGGCGTGATCGGCGAGTTGATAAATGTGCTAGCGACCTTGCCGGCGATGCCCAGCTCGGTCCGCCCTGCGGCCGGGTGCGACAGCACCTCAGCGACATCCGCCTCAAGCTTGCAGGATTCATCCCTGATTTTTTTGTTTTTACCCTGTTTTCCCATAGTGCCCGTTATCCCTCTTCACGGGAATTAATTTTGCCGGATTACCCGTTATCCATGGCGAATTTTGATTTGAGCCCCGGAGGCGGCGCTGTTAAAACCGTCTCATTGCCCTTCAATCCCGATAAAATACTCACACGGCCGCCACCGATCGGCGCCCCCACGCGCACGAGCCGTAACGAGGGCTCGGCATCCTTGCCGTCAATCACGAATATGGCCGAAAGTGAACCGCGCTGCACGATGGCCGTTTCCGGCACGCTCGGCAGCTTGCGCCCCGAGGTGTTGTTGGGGATCTTGACTTCGGCATACATACCGAGCCCGCTGGGCACCCCCTGCGGCACATCGAATTTGACCGTCACTGTATGCGAGGCCGGGTCCGCCATGGGAAAGATTTGCGCCGTGCGCACATTCACCCACACGTCCACCGTGTCGAATTTGGCCGGAACCAGCATGCCCTCACGCAGATAAGGCGCGACCCGCACCGGGACTTCGGCCTGAATCCGCAGATATTTGATATAGGCGAACTTTACCAGAGGCTGGCCCGGCTGGACCGTATCGCCTTTTTCCACCAATTTGCGGATAATCACGCCGTTGAACGGCGCTTTTAGGCTGGCATCACGAATTCTGGCGTCGATTTCCTCCAGCGAAGCCTGGGCCTGCATCAAATTCGTCCGCGCCGTATTAATGTTGTTGTAGCTCCGGTAAAGGTCAGCCTGACGGTTGAGACCGGTATTCGACTGACCGGCGAAATTGCTCATGGGCCGGGTGAACATCTTGTCAAACATCATCGGCAAACCCATGCCGGACAAATTATTGGAGCCCCGGTCAACCGATGGTGAAAACAGTTCGCGGTCATACTGCACCCGGGCATTGCGGATGGCGTTTTGCGCCGCCATGATATTGGCGACGATCCTGCGGCGTTTGGCGCGAATCTTTTTGTCGTCGATTGAGACAAGCACCGTACCGGCCTTGAAATCCTCGCCCTCGCGCCCGGCAATGAAGGTTACAGATCCGGGAATTTGCGCCGAAAGGGTCACTTCCTTGAACGGGATAACCGTGCCGCCCACCGTGGACGAGCCGCCCACCGTATGCATGGTCGCGATCGAGGTCTGGTATTTCTGCGCCATGGCCGGGGCGCCCGCAACAAGGGCGCCGCCAACAACCAGGGCGGCGAGAATGTGTTTCATCAGACGCGTCCCATGACCACAAAACTCTTCATGAAAGGACCGGCCATGCGCGGGTCCTTGATCATCGCGCCATAATCCCCGACCAGGAATTGCAGTTTGCGCGAAGTATATGCCATGCCCAGACCCATCATGCCCGGAGGCTTCGCCGCCCAGCCCTTCCAGGTCTTTTCCGCCGCCCGGATATCCCAGCTCAGCTTCTGCCCCTTGTACTTTCCGGCCTTGACCGCCTGGCCGTTTTCCACGACGAGCACGCCGCGCGGCTCGTCTTCGCCAAGAAACCCGTACCCGATTGTTGATGAAAAATTGATTTTTTCGAGCGCGGCCGCAAGTTCAGGCTCATCGTTCCACGCCTTTTTGAAGCTCTTCATCCAGTCTTTTGAGAACATGTCCGCCATTTGGTCCCTCCCTGTTTGACCTTGTGGTTGCGAATCGCGGGGCCACCCGCCTGATAGGGTTAATGCAAATATTGTGCCGATTGGCAAGGTTTTGAATTCATGCAGCTTTTCATTTTCCTCTCTAGTCCTGTTGCATTTCTTCTTTGCGGCATCGAGGCTGTAAAAACGCACTAACATCTTGTTATTATTAGCATAAACTAATGCGAAACCTGCAAAAAATTGTTGCGCAACATAAAGAAAACTGCAACAGTCCGTATAAAAGTGCGACAAAATACAGCATGGAGTGCGACAATATGTCAAATTTCATATGCGCAGGGAGATAGTTTGATGCAGGAATTGCAGACGATGTTTCCGTTGCTGGAGGCGATCGTTTCCTACATTGATGAGGGCGTCATCATTGCCGACAGGAACGGGCGGGTGCTGTTTCAAAACCCCTCTGTCGGGGAGCTTCTAGGGAACAAGCCGAGCATTCCCGTGGAAACCCTGACCCGCGCCGGCGGTGTCAATCTGGTTGAGGAAATCCGCAAACAGCGCGGAAATATCAGAAAAGACGGAGATGCGGATCAGGCCGTCAAGTTTGAAATGCGGTTTTCCTCCGGCGGCCAGTCCCGCGATCTTGAGTTTCATTGCTGCCATGCGAGCCAGATGACCGGCGATATGGTGCTGCTGATTGTCCGCGACAGAACCGAAAAGCGCCGTCTTGAGGCTGTACTGGACCGCTCCGGCTCGGATATGATCACCAATGATCCGCAAATGCTGAAAATTTTCGAGCGTGTCGACCAGGTGGCGCCAACCGATGCCTCGGTTCTTATTCAGGGCGAATCAGGGACTGGCAAAACCCAGATCGCGCGCATGATTCACCGCAAAAGCCAGCGCGCCGACAAACCTCTCATCGAAGTCAATTGCGCCGCCATCCCCGAAACCTTGATAGAATCGGAGCTGTTCGGTCATGTCAAGGGCGCCTTTACCGGGGCTTCTTCGGAGCGCCCGGGGCGGTTTCAGAGCGCGAATGGCGGAACCTTGTTTCTTGACGAGGTCGGTGAAATCCCCCTGCATCTGCAAGCCAAGCTGCTTCGGGTGATTCAGGACAAGGAGCTTGAGCCGGTGGGCTCCGACAAACCGATCAAGGTTAATGTGCGCATTATCGCCGCCTCTAACCAGAATTTACGCCAGATGGTGGATGAGGGTAAATTCAGGGGCGATCTGTATTACCGGCTTGCCGTCATTCCGCTCACTATCCCGCCGCTTAAACAAAGGCCGGGAGATATCCCGCTGCTATTGCAGTATTTTTGTCATAATCTGGAACGCCGCGGCTATGCCAGCGATATTGAATGCGGTCCGGACGCGATGCGGATGATGATGGATTACCCCTGGCCTGGCAATGTTCGCGAGCTGGAAAATGCCGTCGAGCATGCCCTGATCTGTGCCGTGGACAAAATGGTGTATCCGGAAAGCCTGCCGCAGGATGTACGCGAATACAGCAACAATTCTAGACCCGCCAGCATGGCCTATGCCGGCCCCGACACCCGGAAAGAGTTCCGGCAGGAAATCATGATTGCCCTGTCCCGGGCCAATGGCAACAAGTCAAGGGCGGCGGAAACCCTGGGGATTGACCGCACAACATTATGGCGCCGGATGCGCAAGCTGGGCCTCCAGTAGCACGCGCGCATATCGTCATATGGCGGGGGCGGCTTTTAACCTCATATTCACCACAACCGGATTAGGCTTGTTTTGTGTTTCCTTGTCAGGGAATACGTGTATCAAGCGTATTGCGGAGTAACCGAGTATGAGTAATCGCAACGAAATCCGGCTTGCCACAGCATTTTTTATTTTTGGCGGCGTAGTTCTGACCGGCCCGGCATGGGCCCTTGAGACCGCCGCCGGCGCGGATGATAATTTCACCAAGCTTCAGGCCGCTTATGAATGTGACAAGCTTGCCACGCGGCCGCTTGATATCAGTTCGCCTGCCAAGGGCGTCCCCTTTGACAAGATTGATGCGGAGCCCGCGATCCGGGCCTGCCGCGAAGCCACGCGGCGCTTTCCCACCACGGGGCGCTTTTATACCCAGCTTGCCCGCGCCCTATTGAAGGTCAAACGCCTGGGGCAGGCGGGCCGGGCCCTGAAAAAGGCCGAAAACCTCAGCCATCCTCCGGCATTGAATATTATCGGTTATATGTATGAGAACGGCCTCAGCGTCGTGCGCAATGCCCGCAAGGCCCGCCGCTATTACGAACGGGCGGCAAAACCCGGCGACGCTTACGGCCAGTATAATATGGGGCGGGCATTCCTCAACGGTATCGGCGGAACGAAAAGCCGCCTGGCCGGATTGGAATATTTACGCAAATCCGCCGCCAAGGGCATGGTGCAGGCCATGTATCTGATTGGCGACACCGAACGCAAACGCAGCGGCGGCAATATCCACAAAGCCTATGAATGGTTTGAAAAGGCCGCCAATGCTGGTCATCTGCCATCGCAAAATCTTCTGGCCTATGCCTATTCGGAAGGTGACGGCGTCGCCAAAAACACCGCCCTTGCCTTTAGATGGAGCAAAATGGCGGCCAATTCAGGCGATGCGGCAGCGCAGGAACAACTGGGCCGGTTCTATCTTGACGGCGTTGGCACGCAAAAAAACCCCGAAGAGGCCGTAAGCTGGTTTTTAAAAGCCGCCGGGCAGGGCAATATTGCGGCCCAGGCGCGGCTTGGGGAACAATATCTTTTTGGAAATGGCGTGGAGAAAAATTACTCCGAAGCGCTTAAATGGCTCCGCAAGGCGGCCTCGAAGGGCGAGGCGCTGGCCATCTACAATCTGGGCGTCATGTATGAAAAAGGCTTTGGAGTCGGGCAAAACCCGTCTCATGCCCGGTATTATTATAAAGAAGCAGCCGATGGTGGAAATGAAGCGGCGCAGCGCAAGCTTGACGAGGCGGCAAAAGTCGCCAGCGTTGAAAACCACGAAGCCTACAAGGCCTACCAGAAGCGCGTTGAAAACGCGGCCGCCAAAGCCGCAATGCCGATAAAACTCTCCAACCTCGGGCTTGTCGGGCGGCTGGATTAAGCGGCAGCATTCAGTTTGATGGAAGCTGCTTCATTAGTCGTTGTCGGAACGGGAATTTGCGCCGCGCGGCATATGAGCATCGAGGCTATCGCCGCCATACAAAGCGCCGGGAAAGTTTTTTATGTCACGGCCGGCGCCGAGGCTGAAAGCCTGATCCGCGACCTCAACCCGCGCTCGGAATCGCTAATGCCCTTCTATGGTGAGCGAAAGGCGCGCAAGACAACCTATAACGAAATGGTAGAGCATGTACTGGCCAGCGTCTATGCCGGCGTGAACACCTGTGTTGCTTTATACGGTCATCCGGGTGTTTTTGCCTATCCGGCGCATGAGGCCATCAGAAAAGCGCGGCTGAAGGGATTCAAGGCCGTTATGCAACCGGGAATTTCTGCCCTGGACTGCCTGTTCGCCGATCTTGGCATCGACCCGGGCATCAGCGGCTGCCAGTCCTATGAAGCCACGGATTTTCTCATCAACAAACGCATGACAGACCCCTCCAGTCATCTTGTCCTGTGGCAGATCGGGGTTTTGGGTGACACACGCCACATGGCGGGAAAGCATGATTTACGCGCTTTCCCGCAATTGCTTGAACGTCTCGGCACGCTTTATCCGGCGGCTCACAAAATAACGGTTTACGAAGCGGGGATGCGTATAAACGAGCGCGCCAGAACCCTCCATACCCGCCTGTCGGCCCTCTTGCCAGGCGATGTTACCCCTGCATCGACGCTCCATATCCCGCCGCTGAAGCCTCTTGCCGCCGAAGAGAGCCTTGAGCAGCGCTACCGGTTTTCAACCGGTCAGGGTATAGTTCACAAATAGCCGGTCTTTTAAACGATAACCTATTCAGGCATCGGCTCCGTCCAGATAATGTTGCCGCTGCACCTGTCCACCTTGATCCGGTAACGCATACCGCGTTTATAACCGCGCATCTTCATCGTATGGGTTTTGGGTCTGACTTTATGGATATTATAAAAGCCGCGGCGCATCACCTTGCGAATGATGGCGTCCGTGGATATGCATCTTTGCGCAACCCTGAAAGAACCCGGAACACCGGATCCGGCTGTTGTTGCCGGGGCAGGGACATCACCGGTTCGGGTAGCGCTGGCGCTGTTTCCCGCCGCCATGATGACGAAAGCAAACGCGGCAGCCACAAAGACGGATCTGATCATTGTTATTCTCCTTGCAAGACTTAACGTATCAATAACTCAAGCGAATGAGGGGCGGAGAATAACGCGGATAGGTGGCTATTTCCAGCCAAAAAATACGGGCAAAATCCTCAGGAACGCCGCAGCGCGGATCAGAGCAGACCGCTGCTGCGAAAGCTGACCTCGGAGTTGCGCCCGATCACGATGTGATCATGCACGGCGATATGCAGGCTGTTTGCGGCCTTGACGATCTTTTTGGTCATATCGATATCGGCCTGTGAGGGCGTGGGATCGCCGCTGGGATGATTATGCACCAGAATTATCGCGGTTGATGAAAGCTCCAGCGCCCGCTTGATAACCTCTCGCGGGTAAACCGGTGTGTGATCAACCGTGCCCTCTTGCTGCACTTCATCGGCGATCAGACGGTTTTTCTTGTCGAGAAACAAGATACGGAACCGTTCTTTTTTGGCGTATCCCATGCTGGCGCGGCAGTAATCAAGCAAGGTGGACCAGGAACTCAGAACCGGTCTGTCCATGACCTGGCCCTGCATGAGTCTCAGGGCCGCGGCATGGATCAGCTTGATTTCGGTAACCGAGCTTTTTCCCAGTCCCCTGACTTCCATCAAAAGCTCCGGCTCGGCGCTTACGGCCTCGGCAAAAGAGCCAAAACGCTCCAGCAGCGCCTTGGCGATGGGCTTGGTATCGCGCCGCGGCAGGGCGCGGAACAAAACCAGCTCCATCAACTCATAATCCGGCATGGCGCCGGCGCCGCCCTTGCGAAAGCGATCGCGCAAACGCTGCCGGTGGCCGACATAATGGGGCAGGGCGGCGCCGGCCGCTTCCTTCATCCCGGAAGGGAAACGGTGTTTGCCTTCTTTATTGCTCATGGCGGTCATAGGGTGGGTGGTCAAACCCGGAATGCGACAGGGTGAAAATTTCAACCCCTTTCGCGGTGACGCCGACCGAATGTTCAAACTGGGCCGACAAAGAGCGGTCCTTGGTCACGGCGGTCCAGCCGTCTTTCAGGACCTTGACATGCGGGCGGCCCAGATTGACCATCGGCTCTACGGTGAACAACATGCCCTCTTTAAGCTCAATGCCCTGTCCGGCGCGGCCATAATGCAGGATATTGGGGGCGTCATGGAACAGGCGGCCCAGACCATGACCGCAAAAATCGCGTACGATGCTCATACGGTGCGATTCGACATAAGACTGGATCGCGGCCCCGATATCGCCCGTTGTCGCCCCGGGGCGAATGGCATTTATGCCGCGCATCATGGCTTCATAGGTGACCTCGATCAGCCGCTGCGCCTTGCGCGGTATCCGGCCAACGGGAAACATGCGGCTGGAATCGCCGTGCCAGCCATCAACGATATAGGTTACGTCAATATTGACAATATCACCCTCTTTCAACACCCGGGCGCCGGGAATTCCGTGGCAGACGACATGGTTGATCGAGGTGCACACAGAGGCGGTAAAGCCGCGGTAGTGCAAGGTGGCGGGCAGGACATTGTTATCCATGCCAAAAGCAAAGGCAAGATCGTCAATCTCCTTTGTTGTCATGCCGGGGCGGATTTTTTGCGCCATCATATCAAGAGCTTCAGCCGCGAGCGCGCCCGCCTTGCGCATGGCTGCGAACCCTCCGGCACCGTGCAGCTTGATCTGGCCGGTATTGCGCAGAGGCGCATCCGAAGCTTCGACATATGCTGTCTCTCTGTAGTTCACGTCTTTCCCCCGCCCATCAATCTATTTTAGCCAAAATATCTGTCATCTCACAGCGCCGGTTAAGCGATACATCGCTCAGGCTGATCTGGCAATCATAAGCATAAGCTTCAACCCCGGCGTCCAGAGCGGCGTCAAATTTGTGCACATAGTTTGCATCAATATCGCGCGCAAGAGCAAATTCCCGCGCATCGGGGCGCTGGATGAGATACAGCATGACGGCGCGGTGGCCGCGCAAAACCTCGTTTTTCATCTCTTCAAGATGGCGCGTGCCGCGTATGGTGACCGAATCGGGAAACTCGGCCAGACCATGGCGGCGCATCAGATGAACATTTTTTACCTCGACATAACATGGCGGACGCCCGGGCGATTGCAGCAAAAAATCAATCCGGCTTTTCTCGCCATAGGCCACTTCGGCGCGCAAGCCCTCATAGCCGGTCAGTTCCGCAATCCTGCCGCCCTTGATGGCTTCTTTCACAATCGCATTGGGATGCGCGGTATTGATCCCCACCAGAACCGGCACGGATGAATTCGGTTCCCGAATCTCCGCCAGTTCCCAGCTGAATTTCAGCTTCCGTTTTGGATTGTCATTGCCTGACATCCAGATGCGCATGCCCGGCGTTTTCAGCCCGGTCATGGCGCCAGGATTGGCACAATGCGCCGTGATCACCCGCCCGTCTTCAAGCTCGACATCGGCTAAAAAGCGTTTGTATCTGCGGATCAGTGTGCCGGGAATGAGAGGGCAGGGCAGTTTCATGCAAATATGATAGGAATCCGGCCGCCATTATGCAAGGCTGGGGCACAATTTTGAATAAACGGCTCAAGCAAGATGTCTGAAAGCAAACCAAGCGTATCCGCCGCCCTGCTGGTGATCGGCGATGAAATCCTCTCCGGCCGCACTCAGGACAAGAATATCCATTTTCTCGCCAATCACCTTACCTCCATAGGGATTGATCTGCGCGAGGTTCGCGTCGTCCCGGATGATGAGGCCATGATTGTCGCGGCGGTGAACACGCTCCGGACCTCTTACGACTATCTTTTCACCACCGGGGGGATCGGCCCGACCCATGACGATATCACCGCTCTTTCGCTTGCCAGGGCCTTTGGCGTTCCACTGGTGGAACATGAAGATGCGCTTGCCCTGATGGCGAAACGTTACGGCGAAACGGGGCTGACCCCGGCGCGGCGTCTCATGGCGCGGGTGCCCGAAGGGGGAGTTCTGGTCGGGGACCCCGAAACCAACTCGCCCGGTTTCATGATTGATAATGTTTTTATGCTGGCCGGTGTCCCCGCCATCTGCCGCGCCATGATCAAGACCCTGACCCCGCATCTGCGCACCGGTCCACATGTGTTGAGTCTGTCAATGACCGCAAAATGCAAGGAGAGCGAGATCGCCGCCCTGCTGTCACGCCAACAAGAGGCTTCTGCCGCTATTTCCATCGGATCCTATCCCTATTTTCGCGGCGGCGAATATGGCGTGAATATCGTTCTGCGCGGCACGGATGAAGTGAAGCTGCAAGCCGCGTTTAAAGCGCTTGCCAGCGAGCTTGAAACTTATGGAGCCGATATCATTATTCCGGATGGAGCTTCAGGTGAATAACGGGTGAGCTTGCCGGAGAAAGCCCGAACCTGCTTGCTTTACAAGCCCGACCGGGCGCCGCCGCGCGGCCAGCGCGCCCCATCGGAGGCGTGAACGCTGTGAACGGCCGCGAGATAAAAGATGGTGGCCCCACCCGGACTTGAACCGGGAAGCCCTTGCGGGCGACAGATTTTAAGTCTGCTGTGTATACCAATTCCACCATGGGGCCGCCTTTGGCGTGAGTAACATCATGTTTCAACGATATCAATACCGCGCCGGCCGATACGGCCGGACCGCATCTGGAATCGTGGCGGTTTCATCTCACTTTTCGCTTTGCTGCGATATGAGGGTTTGCTGGGAGAATGAGGCTTGACTTGCCCAACGCCCTGCCGTAAACCACGGGCCAATGCGGGGGTGTAGCTCAGCTGGTTAGAGCGCTGGCCTGTCACGCCAGAGGCCGCGGGTTCGAGTCCCGTCACTCCCGCCATTTTCCATCCTTATCCGGCATCTTTTTTGAGTTTAAGTCTGAGTTCCTGAACCGGTACGGTTGTTGTGATTCGAAAAACCGGTTCCCACTTCTCCGGAAGTGCTCCAGGGTTGCAAAATCGGCCCGCCGGGGCCATGGACTTGAGGCAGAAACAAGCTGGAGACCGGGGCGGCCAGTTGAACCCATGATTGACATCCTTGCCAAGATTTTCCCTTTTTTTGCCATCATACTGGCCGGATATGCGGCACGCGGATGGGGGGGGATTGATGACAAAGGCGTCAGGGGAATCAGCCGATTTGTGATGTTTCTGGCATTGCCGGC
>JAJRYE010000047.1 GCA_024275895.1 Alphaproteobacteria bacterium
CGAATTGGTATTGCGGCCGACAGGCTTGACATGGACATCAATCAAAACCCCGCGCCGCATATGCACCAAATCCAGATTAAGCGCATATTCATTGACCGAAATCATCTTCTCCCGCGCCCTCCTGACCAAGGCAATCAAGGGGCTGTCGGCGGGAATGAAGCGTTCCAGCCGGCTTCGGCGCAATTTTGCAGAGCCGATCCGGAAAAAATCCTCAGCCGCCGCATTGGTGCATGAAATCCTGTTTTCCGCGTCCACGACAATCAATGGTAAAGGGAGCGATTCCATCACCTGGGCCGCATCGGGAGCCTCGGCAGCAGCGGCAAAAAAGGTCTCAAGAGAGCTCATGCCGCCCGCTCCACCCCGAGGCATTCATAAAACCGGCTGATCAGGGCAGCCACCTCATCCGCATCATTGCTGCGGCAGACAAGGCGGCGCCATTTTGTGATATCAAACCGAAACTTTTCTCCGGCAGCCTCAAGATAGGCCGCCAGATGCTTGCGGGCGCATTTGACGCCCGTCTGCGCGCCGTAATGGGCAATAATGGCGCGATAATGCCCGATTACGGTCTGGCGCTGCTCATCAAGCGGAGGATCATCAAGCCTGATCCCATCGTGCAGGGCCATGGCCACCTGCATCGGCAACCATGGCCGCCCCAGCACGCCGCGCCCCAGCATGACCCCGTCAGCGCCTGATTGCGCCAGCGCATCTTTTGCCTCATCAATGCCGAGAATATCGCCGTTCACCACCAGCGGTACATTTATCACCGCTCTGACCTTACGCAAAAAACCCCAGTCGGCGGCGCCTTTGTAAAACTGCTGCCGTGTGCGGGCATGGACGCAGATCATCCTCGCCCCGGCCTCTTGCGCTGCAAGGGCAATCTCCGGCGCGTTTTTCGAAGTCTCGTCCCAGCCCAGACGCATCTTCACCGTAACCGGGATGTCAACCGCCCTAGCAACCGCCCGGATCAGTCCGGCCGCTCTGGCCGGCTCGCGCATCAGGGCCGCCCCTGCCATGCCGCCGGTCACCCGCCTGGCGGGACATCCCAGATTGATATCGATAATATCCGCGCCGCGTTCCGCCGCGATCCGCGCCGCCCTGACCATGATCCCCTCATCACGCCCGGCAATCTGCACCGCGAGCGGCCTTGAGGGGTCCGTCCGCACCAGACGCCGCACCGCATCCTCGCTGTTACAGGCCAATTCGCGGCTGGACACCATCTCCGAATAGCCCAGCCCGAGCCCGAACCCCTCCACGATGCGCCGGAAAGGCGCATCGGTCACCCCCGACATGGGCGCTAGCAAAACATTACTTGGCAGCAAAACCGGGCCGATGGCAAAACCCTCCCCTTTCCGTGCCTTGGCTCCGTCCGTTTTGCCCATTTTTCATCACTTGAAAATTACTGCCTCAATTTTAGGCATTTTACCGCGAAACCCTGAGCGCGGCAACAGGCTTGTTACCATGTCGGCAAAATAGAAAACCCTGTATATTCAACAGGTTCAGAAAGAATGTTGATTTTGGTATTCTCGACAAAAGCCCCCCCGGCCCCGTGCGGCACATTCGCATCATCTCGTCCACCTGCGCCTTCTCGCCACAAAACTCAGCTTCCACCGAGCCGTCATGGCGGTTTCGCACCCAGCCCGTGAGCCCGAACTTTTTGGCGTTTTGCTGCGTCCAATAGCGGTAGCACACGCCCTGAACCCGGCCGGAAATGATGACATGCACCCTTTTTTGCCTCATCGGATCACTTGATTCCGAGCTCTTTTTCCCGCAGGAGCAACCGCGCCTCTTCCGTCTCAATAAAATCGCGCGTGATGGGAAACGTGTTGATATTTTTGGAAAACAGCATGTGAAACACCATCATCCTGCTGTGCAGGAAGCTCATCGCGGTTGCGGTGAGATAAAACTCCCACATGCGGCAAAACCGCTTATTGGTGATTTTGACCGCTTCATCCCAATGCGCAAGGAACCGCCTGCGCCATTCCATCAGGGTATAGTGATAATGCTTGCGCCAGATTTCACAATCGGCTGTCCAGAGATGCTGCCGCTCCATGGGGGCCACGACCTCGGAAAGGGACGGCACATAGCCTCCCGGGAAAATATACTTGCGGATAAACGGATTGGTGGCGCCGGGCGGGTTCATGCGGCCGATGGAATGCACCAGCGCCGCGCCATCCGCTTCAAGCAAACCGCGGACCTTGGTAAAGAATTCTTCCAGATACTGCGCACCGACATGTTCCAGCATCCCCACAGAAACAATCCGGTCAAACTTGCGCTCCATCTCCCGGTAATCGCAATACTCGAATTTGACCCTGTCTTTCATCCCCAGCGCCTCGGCGCGCGATCTGGCCACCCTGATCTGTTCTTTCGAGAGGGAAATTCCGGTCACTTCGACATCAAACATCTGTGCCAGATAAAGCGCCATGCCGCCCCAGCCGCAGCCGATATCAAGGATTTTCATCCCGTCGGCAATTTGCAGCTTGGCGGCAATGATCCGCTTTTTATTCAGCTGCGCCTCTTCCAGCGTGTCTTGCGGCGTCTTGAAATAAGCGCAGCTGTATTGCATGTCCTTGTCAAGAAACAAGCGGTAGATCTCTTCGGAGACATCATAATGATGCGAGGCGTGTTTGCGCGCGCGCCCTACCGGATTATACTGATATATCCGCTTGAACTTGCGGCGCGCTTTCTTGATCAGTTTTTGCAACGGATGCGAGCGCAGCCCGGAACGGTTCAGCAAAAAGAATTCAATAAATTTCAGCGTGTCCGTACCGTCCTCAAAGGTGAGTGTACCATCCATATAGGCCTCGCCGGCGCGGATATCCGGGCTGAGAAATATCTTTGTATACAAGGATTTGTCATGAATGCGGATGGTGACGACAGGTTCCTTGACCTCGCCCGAAAAGACATGCAAAACGCCGTCCGCATCATAGACCCGCAAGGTCCCTTTGGAGACAAATCGTTTCAGCAGGCTGGAGAGCAGTTTCATTTCCTGTGCGATCCTCTTTGTTTTATCCGCCCCGGCAGGAAACATAATGCGCCTGAGAACGCAACAATCAAGTTTGAATCTGGCGCAGATTTGATTTGATGCCTGCGGTTTTGAAAAAAAATCGCCTCAATTTTGTTGAAATTGCCGCATATTGTCGCTCCATCCGATGATTTTTGCGCTGTGTTGCATCCATGCACTCGTGAAATGGCAAGAAAGACAATATTGTGATCCCTTGCCAAAGCCCGTTATCGTTGGAGCCGTTTACGTATGAACGATAAGACATTCGACAAGAGCAAATTGCCCAGCCGTCATGTGACCGAAGGACCCGAACGCGCGCCGCACAGGTCCTATTATTACGCCATGGGGCTGACCGAAGAAGAAATTCACCGCCCCTTCGTTGGCGTCGCCACCTGCTGGAACGAGGCCGCGCCGTGCAATATCGCCCTGATGCGTCAGGCCCAGTCGGTCAAGATCGGCGTCAAGGAGGCCCTTGGCACCCCGCGCGAGTTTTGCACCATCACCGTAACCGACGGCATCGCCATGGGGCATCAGGGTATGAAATCCTCCCTCACCAGCCGCGATGTCATTACCGATTCCATCGAGCTGACCATGCGCGGCCATTGCTATGACGCCCTTGTGGGGCTGGCGGGCTGCGACAAATCCCTACACGGCATGATGATGGCCATGGTGCGCCTCAACGTACCCAGCGTTTTCATGGATGGCGGCACCATCCTGCCCGGAAAATACAAGGGCAAGGATGTCACCGTGGTGGATGTCTTTGAGGGTGTCGGCCAGTATTCGGCCGGCAATATGTCCCTGACCGAATTGCAGGAGCTTGAATGCGTCGCCTGCCCCGGCGCCGGGGCCTGCGGCGGCCAGTTCACCGCCAACACCATGGCCTGCGTTTCCGAGGCCATCGGCTTGGCCCTGCCCTATTCAGCCGGACCGCCGGCCCCTTACGAAAGCCGCGACGCCTACGCCGCCGAGAGCGGCCGCGCCGTGATGGCGCTGATGAAATCGGGCATCCGCCCGCGCGATATCGTCACCCGCAAATCGCTGGAAAATGCCGCCACCATTGTCGCGGCCACCGGCGGCTCGACCAATGCCGGGCTGCATCTGCCCGCCATCGCCCATGAGGCGGGGATTGATTTTGATCTGCTCGAAGTGGCCGAGATTTTCCGCAAAACCCCCTATATCGCCGATCTGAAACCGGGCGGCAAATATGTCGCCAAGGATGTCCATGAAGCCGGCGGAGTGCCGGTTATCCTCAAAGCCCTGCATGATGCAGGCTACCTTCACGGCGATTGCATCACGGTGACCGGCAAGACTTTAGCGGAAAATCTGCAAGAAGTGGACACCCTGCCCGATCACCGCGTTGTTTACCCCGTCTCCGAGGCCCTCTCACCCACCGGCGGGGTTGTCGGCCTTACCGGCTCGCTTGCCCCCGATGGCGCCATCGTCAAGGTCGCGGGCATGAAAAACCTTCACTTTAAGGGCCCGGCGCGCTGTTTCAACTGCGAGGAAGACGCCTTTGCCGCCGTCAGCGACAAGAAGATCAAGGATGGCGAGGTGATCGTCATCCGCTATGAAGGCCCCAGAGGTGGCCCCGGCATGCGCGAGATGCTGTCCACAACCGCAGCCCTTTACGGTCAGGGCATGGGCGACAAGGTGGCGCTTATTACCGATGGACGCTTTTCCGGCGGCACACGCGGCTTTTGCATCGGCCATGTCGGCCCCGAGGCCCAGCTTGGCGGCCCCATCGCCTTTATTGAAGATGGTGACATCATTTCAATCGACGCTGAGAACGGCACGCTTGATCTGGAGGTTTCCGACGTGGTTCTGGCGCAGCGCAAGGCCAAATGGACCCCGCCCGAAAGCCAGTATCAAAGCGGCGCCTTGTGGAAATACGCCCAGCTGGTCGGCCCGGCGCGCTATGGCGCTGTGACCCAGCCCGGAGCCAGAAAGGAAGTATCCGCCTATGTGGATATTTAGGCAGCACCTGCATATCGCGATTGGCGCTACGCTCATCTGGGGCGCGGCGGCTTTTGCACCCTCGCCGGCTCATTCCACCGAGGCCACGCTTTCGTTTGCCGGTCCCTCCTCAAGCATCAGGACCCCCCAAGTTCAGGATGTGCGCACCAGCGAGTCTGAAACCTCCGATCCTAAATCTGGCGGCGGGCTGTTATCGCGCAGCGCAGCGCTTTTCCGTTCCCTGCTGAAAAAACCGGCCGAGAGCGAATTTGACGCCATTTCCCGCCGGGCTGAAAAGGGCGAGCTGGTGGCCAAATGGAAACTGGGCCGCATGTATGAACGCGGCGAAGTGGTCAAGAAAAACAACGCCAGGGCCTACAGGCTGTTCCGGGAAGTAGCCTTGCAGCATAAAGCCTCGGACCGCTATTCCACCCGCAAACGCATCACCATCGAGGCGCTGGTGGATATCGCCAACCTGCTTCGCATCGGCGTACCCGAAGCCGGGATCAGGAAAAACCCGGCCCGGGCACATCAGCTTCTGCAATATGTCGCCTCCATGTTCGGCCATGCGCGGGCCCAGTTCCTTCTGGGGCAGATGAACATCGCCGGCGAGGGCACCAAGCCGCGTATAAAACAGGGAATGCGGTGGCTCAACCTCGCGGCGCGCAAACAAAATGCCGCCGCCCAGGCGGCGCTGGGGCAATATTACCTCGGCAATGCCAAAACCGATGCGCCGGACCGGGTAAGAGGGCTGATGTGGCTCTCTCTGGCGCGGGAAAATGAAAAAGATAAAGAAACCCGCGAACAAATCTCAAAGCTTTACGAAGCCATGTTGATGGAAACCAGCAGTTCCGAGCGCGAACGCGCCGGACATCTCGCAACATTGTGGAAACAACGTCACGCCAGACAAACGGGCGAGTAGAAACCTGCCATCCGCACCGGCTCCCGAAACGGCGGCAACAACGTTTTTACCGCAAAGATGCGATATATTGCCCTATCGCCTTTTTGAATATGATATGTGCTAGTATATCAGGATGGGCTAATATTAGGGCGCTTGCTGGAAAGCAGCATCCGGTTTGGGCGGAAAAACGCGTTAAAACAAGATGATGCAGCGCGGTTTTCATCCACCCGGCCACCGCCGATCAGGGACGAATCAGGAGACTTGACTTTGTTGTCAGGTGGAATTTCCATGAAAAATACAGGATATACGCCGTTTTCACTAAAGCTTTTCCTTGGACTTGCGGCGCTTGTTTCACTGGGACTGTCCGCCGGTGCGGCAAAGGCGGATCAGATCGATTTTTCCAAACTCAACACAAACCTTACCGATAATTATGTTCTGCCCCATTACGCGTTTTTCGCCAGTTCCGCCGATCGTTTGGCAACGGAGACGGAAGATTTCTGCAAATCCCCCTCAAGCGGCGGCCTGCGCCTTTTGCAGGACGGCTTCAATCAGGGCATGGACACCTTCACCGAGATCAGCCATATCAATTTTGGCCGCATCGCCGTTCATGACCGTTACAAACGCCTCTTTTTCTGGCCTGATCCGGAAAAAAAGGTCGAAAAAGCGCTGAAAGCCTATTTTGACAACCCGGATTCCGAGGCGGCAAAGGAAAACATCGCCCGGATGCCGCCGCAAATGCAGGGCTATGTCACCCTTGGCCATCTGATTTTCGGCAAAAACGCGGAAATCCTTGTCAAGGGAGGCAAGAAAGCCGGGGCCATCTGCGCCCTTGCGGTCAGGATCACCCGCAATATCGCCGATATGGCGCAACAGATTTTTGCCGAATGGCGCGAAGGACCCGGCGCCTATGCCAAACTGATCGAAAATGCCGGAGAGCCGGGCAATACCGAGTATAACAGCGCCAGCAAGGCCAGCCTTGCCTATCTTGATTCCATCGCCGGCATGCTGGCCGACATCACCAGCAAGAAGCTGCCTTTGCTGCTCAATGCACCGAATGAAAAAGACGAGATCAAACGGGCGGAGTGCTGGTGTTCAGGGCGTTCCATCAGGAATATCCAGATCAATCTGCGCGCCCTTTATGAAATGTACCGCGGAATTGAGGATTTCGGTTTTGACGATGTGCTCCTGCGTCAGGGCCAGGGCTGGCTGTTCAACGATATCGAATCCGCGTTTGAAAACGCCATCAAACTCGCCAATTCAATCGAGGCCGATAACGCCCAGATCCTCAAGGACGAAAATGTCCGCAAAAATTTGGCTGATCTGCAAAGCAAGGTCAAGAAACTGCAACTGAACACCCGGAAACTTCACTCCCTTTTTGAGAGCGAACTCAAGGCGGTACTGAAATAGACGACAAAGGCTATTCCGGCGGGTTTTCAGGAAACAAATCAGGCGAATTTGGGGGCGCCCCCTCATCAGGACCCGCATTCTCACTCGCCGACATGCTGTAATCCCGCGGCAGATCGGCGCTGAGCAGTCCGGCGGCCTTGAGCTCACTCACTCCGGGCAGATCGCTCGTTGCCTCAAGGCCGAAATGCGCAAGAAACTCTTCCGTCGTGCCAAATGTTACCGGACGCCCGGGAGTGCGCCTTCGCCCCATAAGCCGGATCCAGCCCAAATCAAGCAGCATGTCCAGAGTGCCCTTGCTGGCGCTGACGCCGCGGACATCTTCAATCTCGGCCCGCGTCACCGGCTGGTGATAGGCAATAATGGCGAGGGTCTCGAGGGCGGCCCTGGAGAGACGCTTTTCCTCTTCTTTCTCATGACGAAGCAAAAAGCCCAGATCAGAAGCGGTACGAAATGCCCATTTTTCCGCCACCTTGACCAGAGTAACGCCGCGGCTGGCGTAAAAGTTGCGCAACTCCTCCAGAAGCGCCCCGACATCGGCGCCATCGGGAAGATGCATCGCCATATCCTCCGGCGAGAGCGGCGCGGCTGAAGCAAACAGCAACGCCTCGATGATGCGCAACTGCCCGGCGCGGCCCGCGCGTGGCAGGGCGGTTACATTTTGCGGCCACTCATCTGCGCCGGCTTTATCAAGCTCATCACTCATACCCCTGCCTTTCCAGAGCACTTCCGGAAAAAACAGGAACCGGTTTTCCGATAAGAAGTGCATCAACAACAAAGAGTTAGAGCCCGGTTTTGCTCCAAATAAAACCGGAAATGCTCTAGCTCATGGATTTAACATCTGCCCCCGCCTTTTTCCGCACCTCTCTGGAGCGGACGTAAAGCGAGGAAAAAGCCTGCACCTGACGAATTTCCGCATTGCCCTCGCGCACCAGTTCAAGCGCGGCGGTAAAGCCGCTGGCGAGCGATGTGCGGCGGAAATCAGCATTGTCGTCAAACTCATCCAGAAACATATCAAGATTAAACCAGTCCGGCGTAAAGCCGAGCAACCGCGTTAGGCGGCGTTTGGCCGCTTTGATCGACATCACCGGCCTGCGGCGGATATGGATGGTGTGAACGCTATTGCGCTGGCGCTCCTCGGCATAGGCTTTCAAAAGGTCATAGAGCGTATCAATATAGGTGCTTCTGGTCTTGACGATCACCGGCTCCGGCGCGCCCCTGGCGAAAAAATCCTTGCCCAGCCGCTGGCGCGCCATAAGCTGCCCCGCCACATCGCGCATTGCCTCGAGCCGTTGCAGGCGAAACGCCAGACGCGCCGCCATCTCCTCGCCGCTCATCTCCTCTTCATCTTCAGGCTCGGGCAGCAAAAGGCGGCTTTTCAGATAGGCCAGCCACGCCGCCATTACCAGATAATCGGCGGCAATGCGCAACTGTTTATTGCGCAGGGTGTCAATGAAAACCAGGTATTGCTCCGCCAGCGTCAGAATGGAGATTTTGGTGATGTCCACCTTCTGGCTGCGCGAGAGCGCCAGCAGAAGATCAAGCGGTCCCTCAAACCCGTCCAGATCGACAAAAAACGACTCCGCTTCCGGAATTCTGTGTTCCGGATGCAGGTCAATCACGCCCTGGAACTGATGGTCGGATTCTGTAGCCATGATTTATTTCAATTCACCAAGCAACGCCTGATAGCGCCCATAATCCTCATCAAACGACGCCTTACCGCAAGCTTTAAGCGCCCCAGCGTACATATTTTGCGCGGATTCGCCAAGTTCGGGCGAGTTTTGCGCCACTTCAAGCATTTCACCCATCTCGCCATTGCAATGCAACGCCAGATCGCACCCGGCGGCAAATACCGCCCGGCTGCGCGAGGCGAGCGATCCTTTCAGCGCCTTCATCGACAGATCATCGCTCATCAGCAGATTGCCAAACCCGATCTTGCCGCGGATAACCTTCTCGATCACGGTCCTGGAGACCGTCGCCGGGTTCTGTTTGTCATAGGCCAGATAGACCACATGCGCCGTCATGGCAAAAATGCAGTTTTTCAGCGCCGCGAAGGGGGCAAAATCGCTGGCCTCAAGTTCTGCGGCAGAGGCGTTCACCACCGGCAAATCTTCATGACTGTCGCATCCGGCCCGGCCATGGCCGGGGATATGCTTGATGACCGGCAGGCATCCAGCCTGCATCAGTCCTTCGGCCAAAGCCTTGCCGAGACTGATAATGATTTCCACATGTTCAGAAAACGCCCGCGCCCCGATAATATCATGCGCTCCGGCGGCAGGAACATCCAGAAGCGGCACACAATTCACATTTACTCCCAGCGGGCGCAGCTCCGCCGCCAGCAGACGGCCGAAAACACCGGCAAGCTCAAGCCCCTTTTCATGATCGCGCTCAAAAAGCCGGCCGATTTGCGCCGCCGGAGCGTATTGACGCCAATACGGTGGTTTCAGGCGTATGACGCGGCCGCCTTCCTGATCAATCAGCACCGGCGCATCCTCGCGCCCGACACAGCCGCGAAACGCATCCGTCAGCCGCCGCACTTGTTCCGGCGAGGCGCAGTTTCGTTCAAACAGGATAAGTCCGAAAGGTCGGCTCTCTCTGAAAAAGGCGATTTCGGAGCGGCTGAGTTCCTGCCCCATGCAGCCCGTTATAAAAGCACGCGGCATTACCGGGTCACCTTTTTGCTATCTGCGACGGATGAGACAATCGTTCTTGCCGGCCGCTTTCAGGCTTTGGCAAAATCCGGCCGCATCCGCCTTGCTGGCGAGCGGCCCGATCCTGAGCCGGTAGTAAATCCCCCGATCACCCAGATCGGCCCGCTGGATCAAGGGTTTGTAATTACCGATAATATCTGGAAAGCGGCGCTTCAAACCGGCAAACTCGGCCAGCGCATCAACCTGCCGGCGATGCGATGCAACCTGAACCACATAACGCCCTCCCGCTGCAGGCGCCCGCGACGCCCTTTTTACCCTCGCGGCGGGCTGAATGCTCACAGGCGCGGCCCGGGCGGGCTGCAATGGCGCGGCTGTCCGGGGCCGAAGCGGTTTTCGCCGCGGTACCGGCGGCAGGGCGGCCAACCGCATGGCGCCATCCTTTTTATCCGCGCCTGGATCAAGGCTCCGCGTTACCGGTGCGGTGGCGGCAGGAGCCGCCTCATCCGTGCTTCGCCGGGTTAACCTGGTTTCGGCTTCCAGCAATCTTTCCGTCAGCGTCTTGCCGTCATTCACCTCGGGAAGCGCGCCAATCTGAATTGGCGGTTTGGAGTTTTTTTCCGGTAAAACCGGCGGCGGCGCGGCGGCTACTGGCGGCGCGGGCGCGGGTGCAGGTTGAGGCGCAACCTTGGGCTCACTGAGCACTATGCCGGTGCCCTCCTTTTCCATCGCCCCTTCCGGTTTATCCGCAACCGCCGGCGCATCACCAAGGAAGACACCCTCAGGCGTAATTGTGTAAACATCGACCTTATGGCTTGGCAGCGGTGCATTATTGATTTCCGGCAGCTCGGTAATTTTGACCGAACCGGCCCCGGCCGCCCCCCCTTTTGCTGCATCCGGCAAGACGGGAGGGGTTGACGCGACTGAGGGGTTTTCGATCCGTATTCCGCCGCTCTGCGGGGCGGCATCCCTGACAACCGGTTTTTTCGGCAGATCCATGATCTCCTCGGCAGAGGGCATCAGGCGCTCTGTGACCTTGACGGGAGCCCCGTCAAGACGCTCATAGACGCGCTTGTTCTGATTTGGAATGATTATGCCGCCCGGTTTCTTCGGAAGCGTTTTGATGGGCTTTGAACTTGCCTTTATAACCGGCGGCGCCGTCCGGTTTCCCTCGCGCACCCCCTGTTTGTAGGCAAAAACCAGCCCGCCGCCTGCAAAGGCCAGAACAAGCAATGAGCCAATAACCAGAAACGGCGTTTTGCGGCGCGGAGGCTCCTCGTCCTCGCCATAATTCGTGTTGAACATGGGATGGATATGTTCATCGCCCGAATCCAGTTCGGCGAAAACAGGCTCCAACCTTTCATATTTGCTCATTCCCACCCCTCACAACCTCAATTTCAGGCGTGAACGCGCCTCGTTCATGGATATATATAAACAGAAAATCCAGGCGATATCTACCGCATTTCCTCGACGGCCTCGACCCCCAGCACATCAAGGCCGGCCGCCAGGATGCTGGCGGCAGAACCAATCATCGCCAGCCGTGCCACGGTCAATTTTATGTCATCGGCCCTTATAAAGCGCAAATCTGGCGATTCTTTGCCCCTGTTCCATAATCCGTGAAAATCACTAGCCAGATCGTAGAGGAAAAAAGCGATTCTGTGCGGCTCATGATGCATGGCCGCCTGCTCAACCAGCCGTGGCCATTGCGCCATGCGCTTGATCAGGGCAAGCTCCGAGCCATCGGCAAGCTTCGCAAACGCCGCCGCCTCCAGAGCCGCGTCACAGGGCATATCCGCCCCCAGTTCATCTCTGGCTTTATGCAAGACCGAGCAGATGCGCGCATGGGCGTATTGCACATAAAACACCGGATTGTCACGCGATTGCTCAGTGACTTTGGCGAAATCAAAATCAAGCGGCGCATCGTTCTTGCGGTACAGCATCATGAAACGCACCGGATCGCGGCCCACCTCCTGCACCACATCGCGCAGGGTAACAAATTCGCCCGAACGTTTCGACATCTTCACAGGCACGCCGCCGCGCAGCAGGCGCACAAGCTGGCACAGCTTAACATCAAGCTCGCCTTCACCGTTTGTCACCGCTTTCACCGCCGATTGCATACGCTTGACATAACCGCCGTGATCGGCCCCCCAGACATCGATCATCCGCGCAAATCCGCGCGCATATTTATCGGCGTGATAAGCGATATCGGAGGCAAAATAGGTGTAACCGCCATCGGATTTCAGCAGCGGCCGGTCGGTATCATCACCAAAGCGCGTGGCCCGGAACAAGGTCTGTTCGCGGTCTTCCCAATCTTCGGGCAGCCTGCCCTTGGGCGGCTCAAGGCGTCCTTCATAAACCAGATCATTGGCGCGCAACTGCTCGATAAGCGCCGCGATCTCGTCGTTTCCGCCCGAGATCAGCGAGCGTTCCGAGAAAAACACGTCATGACGCACATTCAGCGCCGCCAGGTCTTCGCGGATCATCGCCATCATGGCGTCGATAGCGATTATACGCACCGGAGGCAGCCATTCAGCTTCTTCCTTGTCCCTGAGCGCAGCACCGAATTTTTCCTTCAGCAACACGCCGACAGGTTTGAGATAATCCCCCGGGTAAAGCCCGGCCGGGACCTCGCCAATCTCCTCGCCCAGCGCCTCGCGGTAGCGCAGGTAAGCCGAGCGCGCCAGCACATCAACCTGGGCGCCCGCATCATTGATGTAATACTCACGGCAAACGTCAAACCCGGCAAACTCCAGCAAATTGGCCAGCGCATCGCCAAATACCGCGCCGCGGCAATGGCCCACATGCATCGGTCCGGTGGGGTTGGCCGAGACATATTCGACATTGACCCTGACACCGCGCCCCAGATTGCTGCGGCCAAAATCGCGCTTTTCCTTGACAATAATCTGCAAGATTTTATGCCAGAACGCATTCGACAGCCGGATATTGATAAAGCCGGGACCCGCCACCTCAACGCTGGCAATATCGGCCTGCCGTTCAAGCCGGCCGGCAAGCATTTGCGCCAGATCGCGCGGTTTCATCCTTGCCGCTTTTGCCAGCACCATGGCGGCATTTGTTGAGATATCGCCATGCGAGACATCACGCGGCGGTTCAACCGCAACGCGGCTGAAATCTGTATCAACAGCCAGAACGCCCTCTTGGACAAGAACTGCAAGCTCGGCTTTGATAAGGTCGGAAAAATGTGCAAAAAGGTTCATGCCTGATCGTATCACCGCGATGGCGGGAACTCCGTAAAAGCCTTGGGAAATATGGGCCGAGACCCCAAACTGAACGCCTAGCCGATATCCGGCGCGGCGTCAAACAGCCTTTTATGGCTGCGAATGGCAAAATTATCGCTCATCCCGGCGATAAAATCACAAACCTGTCCGGCAAGCCGGGAATTAAGCCCACGGCACGTCCCCAGCCGCCACTCGCGCGGCAAATCCTGCGGACGAAACATATAATGCTCAAAAAGAGCGGTAATTATATCCTCGGCCTTTTCCATTACCGCCATAACCCTTTCATGCCGGTACATGTTTTCCAGCAAAAACCGGTTCAGTTGCTTTATCGCCACCCCTGTCTGCGGCGAGAAGGCCGCCACCGGGTGGTGATAGCGCCGGATATCATCGGCGCAGCCCGCATCGCATGCCTTCAGCCTGCCCTGTGTCTCGTCAAGCAGATCATTGACCATAAAGGTAATGAGCCGCCTTATGGTTTCATGCACCAGCCTTGGCTGCTCAAGCTCGCCCCAGCGGCTCGCCACCTGCGCCATCGCCGCCCCGGCCAGAGGCAGATCACGCAACTGCCCAACATCAAGCAATCCGGCCCGGATGCCATCATCGATATCATGGGCGTTATAGGCAATATCATCGGCCAGCGCCGCCACTTGCGATTCCGCCGAACCGTAAAGATGAATCAAAAGCTCAATATCCTTGTCCATGGCGCTGATAACAGGGTGGATTTTACTACTTGCAAGCGGACCGTTATGCTTGACCAGCCCCTCAAGGGTTTCCCATGTCAGGTTGAGCCCGTCAAAACCGGCATAGCGCCGCTCCAGCGAGGTGACCAGTTTGAGGCTTTGCACATTGTGATCAAAGCCGCCGTAATCCTTCATGCATTTTGACAGCGCCCGCTCGCCCGCATGGCCAAAGGGCGGATGCCCCAGATCATGCGCCAGCGCCAGAGCTTCGGTGAGGTCCTCATCAAGCCCCAGCGCGCGCGAAACCGACCGGGCAATCTGCGCCACTTCCAGCGAATGGGTCAGCCTTGTGCGGTAGTGATCGCCCTCGGGTGCGGCAAAAACCTGCGTCTTGTGCTTGAGGCGGCGAAAGGCGGTAGAGTGAATGACCCGGTCCCGGTCGCGCTGAAATTCCGAGCGCGAAGCCGAAGATTCCTCGGCATGAACCCTGCCCCGGCTCATCGCCGGGTTGCAGGCGTAAACAGCTATCCGGTCTTGCATATTTGGTCCGCAGGGTTTGACAATTCAAAACTGCGCCTTAAATATCATCTAATCCATAAGGATATGCAACAGGTTCGATGACTATGAGCGAGAATGTCACTTTAAGCGATAGCGCGGCTGAGCGCATCAGCCAAATCCTCGGGCAGGAGAATGAAGGCATGATGTTGCGGGTCGGTGTCTCGGGCGGTGGCTGTTCGGGGTTTCAATACAGCTTTGATCTGGATGCCAAACGCAATGAAGACGATCTGGTGCTGGAAAAAAACGGCGCCCGCGTGCTGATCGACGAGACCTCGCTGGGTTTTCTCGACGGGGCGGTAATTGATTATGTCGATGATCTCATCGGCGCTGCTTTCCAGATCAAAAATCCGAACGCATCATCTTCATGCGGTTGCGGCATGTCTTTCTCGCTCTAATTAAATATCTGCCCGAATCACGTCTTAATTGTCTCTAATAAGTAGCGCTATATTGATGCTGCGCTGTTTAACAAGGAGAGAATTATGGTTTCCCCTTCCTCAAAACATAGAGTGATTTGCCTTTTTAGCGCTCTTGCCATGGGGGCTTTTTCAGCTCCTGCAATGGCCGCGGACCTCAAATCCACCTCTTCCATTGCTTCGGTTACCGTCTTTCCGCAGGGGGCACAGATCACCCGGAAGGCTGAACTTGTTCTGGAGAAGGGAGCGCATACGCTGATTTTCAATGATCTGACACAAAAACTTGTCCCCAATTCAATCCGCATTGAGGGAAGCTTTGATGCAGGGGTCGAGATCGGCTCCATTGATACCAGAAAAATTTTCATTAACACATCGGTGCAGGATCAGGGCGAGCGCAAGCGTATCAAGGACGAAATCGAGCGCCTTGAAGATGAGGTTGCCCAGTTGAACAACACCATCATGTCGGCCAACACCCAGATTTCCCTGTTGCAAAATCTGGCCAGTCTCCCCGCCCAGCCGCGCCCGGCCCCAACGGCCGCACCGGCGCAATCTCAGGACTGGCAGCAGATTCTCACCCTGATCGGCGGCATGGATCCGGTGCTTGAGCGCATTCACAAGGCGCAAATACGCCAGCGCAAACTGGGCCGGAATATCAAAAAGCTTAAAAAACAGCTTTCCATGCACCGCTCGCGGCCAGATGGCCGCACCGAAATCAAAGTGCATGTTCTGGCGCCGCAGGCTTCAAAAGGCACATTGAGCATCCGCTATCAGGTCAGGAGCGGGCGCTGGACGCCGTTTTATGACATGCGTCTGGCGACGGGCAGCAAAACCAAAGCGCCGGAGTTGCAACTGGTGCGCCGCGCCGCTATCGCGCAAAACAGCGGCGAGGACTGGAACGGGGTCTCCCTGACCCTTTCCACATCGCGCCCGCAGGCCAGCACCTCCGCGCCCAAACTCCGCCCCCTTCGTATCGGTTTTAAACCTGAAGTCATTCTGGGCCGTGCTTTCAGCAAGGCAAAAAGATCAAAAGCCCCGGCCCGCATGGAGGATTTGATGCTCGAAGCTGCCCCCGCCCCCATGGCGGCCGCCCGGCCAAAACCGAAAAAAGCTCGCGAGCGTGAAGCCAAAATTCGTTCCTACGGCTTTCAGGCGCTGTACCAGATTGCCGGCCAGGTTACGGTTAAATCCGACGGGACTGGCAAGAAGGTCCGCATCGGATCAGACACGCCGGAGGTCAAGCTCAAAATCCGCACCGCGCCGCGTCTTGACCCGACCGCATATCTTTATGCCGACATGAAATGGAACGGCAAAACCGCTCTGCTTCCGGGCCGCACCTCGCTTTACCGCGACGGCGCTTTTACCGGTCCAGGCGCAATCCCGCTGATCAATCCGGGCGAGGATCACGAACTTGGCTTTGGCGCCGATGACATGGTGAAGGTCAAACGGGTGCAGCTTGCCCGCGAAAAAAGCATCAGCGGCCTGATCTCGCGCAGCCGCGTTGATGTGCAGGATTACAAGATCACGGTAAAAAACCGCCATGAGCGCGCCCTGCCCGTCACCGTCCTTGACCAAATCCCCTATTCGGAGGAAGAGGATATCAAGGTTACGCTCCTTCCCGCCACCACCAAGCCCACCCGCACCGATGATAACGACCGGCGCGGCATTCTGGCGTGGGATTTTGATTTAAACCCCGGCGCTGAACATGTCATCCGCCTCAATTACAAGTTGGAATGGCCCAAGGGCAGGAAAACCGTGATCCGGCCGCATTAATATTGAGCTAAAGAGGTATGGCGTAAATTACTGGAATGCTTATAACAATAAGGGGGATTTGAGAAACAGCGAGGCAACATGGACGCAACGATTGAATGGAAGGGTGACTTTTGCTTTGAGGCAAAGGCGCCAAGTGGTCATACGATTATGATGGATGGCCCGCCCGAACATGGCGGCGCCAACATGGGTGCGCGCCCCATGGAGCTTTTGCTGCTTGGCATGGGCGGCTGCACCGCTTTTGACGTTGTGCAAATTTTGCAAAAAGGCCGCGCCGGGCTGAAAAGCTGCAACATCTCGCTTTCCGCCGAGCGCGCCGCCGGGGATCCCAAGGTTTTCACCAAAATCCATGTGCATTTTGTATTTAAAGGCGAGAATATCAAGGAAGCCCTGATCAAGCGCGCCATTGAGCTTTCAGCCGAAAAATATTGCTCCGCCTCCATCATGCTGGGAAAAACCGCTACTATTTCCCACAGTTATGAAATCAGGGAATAGAGTCCCCTGCATCGGCGCGGGAGCCCAGAAATATATCCTGAATCCTGATTGCGGCGGCTCGAATATAGTCGATGTTTTCGAGAGTATCGCCGATTGACATACGCAAGGTGGGCGCATGCAGCGCCAGCGTTGCGATCAGCCTGCCGTTTTCATCCTCGACGGGAACAGCCACGGCCACCATGCCATCCACGAATTCTTCATTATCTATGCCTATCTTGTTGCGGCGGATCCGGTCAAGTTCCTCAAGAAGCTGGCCGGGCTCCGTGATCGTGTTTCGGGTCAACTGATCAAGGGACAGGGCCTTGACGAGTGTCTTGCGCTGGGATTTGCGCAATGTGCTTAAATAGAGCTTGCCGCTTGCGGTGCAGTGAAACGGCACACATTCCCCGATCGGAAACTGAAAGCGAAGCGGCCAGCGCGTCTCCACCCGGTCCAGATAGCGCATCCCCTCCTGAACGGGCACCGTGATGTTGCAGGTTTCGCCTACTTGCTCCGACAATTGTTTCAGGGCGGCGTGGCGGGCCTGCGAGAAACTGACAAAGCCGGTGACGCCGCTGGTGATCCCCAGAAGGCGGACGCCGGGAAGATAGTGGCGGCCATCCAGATCCTTTTCCAGAAACCCTTCGGTTTCAAGCCTCTGGCACAGGCGGTGAATGGTCGGTTTGGGAAGCTGCAAAACCGTATTGATTTGCGTCGGCGTCATGGGAATGCCTGATTTTGCCAGCACTTCGAGAATATACAGACTGCGCACACCGGTCGGAACCCGATCATCCTTGGCGGCGGGAATGTTTGCTGGGTTCACCGGCACTTTGCTTTTACGCTCCTTGTTTAATAGACCCCGGCTCCTCCATGCATGAGAAGGATAGTGGAAAGGGACGGCATCAGCGCTATGATAACCCAGACCGCCAGCAGGGACAAAAGATAAGGCAGGGTATAGCGCAACAGTCTGAAATAGGGTATCCCCGTGATGCCGCTCGCCACATAGAGGTTCAGCCCATAGGGAGGGGTTATGAACCCGATGGCGTCGCCCACCAGAAATATCACCGCAAAGTGGATCGGGTCAACTCCGATAGTCGCCGCAATCGGCGCCAGGATGGGGGCCAGAATAATCGTGTTCGGCAGACTTTCAAGAATAGTCCCGGCCAGAAGAACAAGCCCCATACAGGCGAACAAAATCGCATAATAGCCGCCCAGCCCCCCAAGCATTTGCGTCACGAAAACCTTGGCTCCGAGCAGGGTCAAAATCTGCTGCATGACCACTGAAATGGCAATAAGGGGCGCAAGCAGCCCGGTGATCTGGCCTGAACGCATAATCAACCCGGGCATTTTTTTGAGGGGAAAGCCGGGAACAACAAGATTATCCAGCAAGCTCCGGGCATCAATTTCATTAACATGCGCCCGCTCCGCACTTGAAAGCGCAACCTCGCCCACATCATTGTCTTCACCGGTATCCGCAATGGCCATGCGGGATTTCCGCCGCGCAAGAAACTTGTTGAGCGGATAGCAGACAGCGCCGGTTATGGCGCAAAATCCTGCCGTGACGCCGGCCGCCTCGGTCGGCGAGAACGCGCCGGTATAAATGCCCCAGAGAACCAGTCCGATGGCAAAAAAGCCGAGCCATGCGCCAAAACCGGCCTTGACAACACGCCGCATCCGGAAACGGATCAGATGTCCCCAGCCGTTGCGGTGGCAGATGTACCAGCAGGCCAGTTGCATGGCCACGACCATCATGATGCCAGGCAATATCCCACCGATAAACAGATCGCTGATCGACAGATTCATCATGAAGCCATAGACAATGAAGATGATACTTGGCGGAATGATGATCCCGACCGTGCCGCCCGAGGCGATCGTGGCAGCGGCGAAATTTTTGTCATAGCCGCCATTCACCATTTCCGGATGCATGATGGAACCGATCGCCGCTGTTGTCGCCGAGTTGGAGCCCGATATGGCGGCGAACAGCCCGCAGGCTCCGATTGAGGCCATGGCAAGGCCGCCGCGCAACCAGCCGAGAAACGAATAGGCAAAATCCGATAAGCGTTTGGCAATGCCGGCACCGTTGATCAGATCTCCGGTGAGAATAAACAGGGGCAACGCCAGAAGGCCAAAAAAATTCAGCCCCTCATGCAGCGTAACCCCCAGATTGGCCAGGGTGAAATCGATAACGATGCTGACCAGAATCACCCAAAACCCGATAACCAGAAAGATCGGCACACCGATCGCAAACAGAACGGTTACACCCAGTGAAATCAGAAATATCAAGGTTCCGTTATCCATAGTCTCCCCCTACCCCAGAATTCCGACTTGAATCTTGAACGGCTTTCCGGCCCGGAAAGTGGCGATATCTTCAGCGACATTTTGCAACACACGGAAAATCAAAAGCGCAAAAGCAAACGGCGTGGCCAGATAAAACCACCACTGCATGACATCATCCGTGCCTTGAACGATGGCGAAATTGTCGCGAGAGATCATGACCTGATCGACGGTGTAGTAGATCACGATGACCGAAAATACAATCCACAGAGCGGCATCAAGAAGAAGGCAGGCGAATTGCGCCCCGTAGGACATTCGCACCCGCAATTCATCAAATCTCAGATGGGTTCTGATCCTGACATTATAGGCGCAACCCGTCCAGACGACCCACAGGAACAGATAAATCGGAATGGTGCTGCTCCAGGCCGCCTGCTGGTTAAAGGCAAACCGCCGGATAACTTCAACAAATACGATCGAGGCCATGAGCGTGTAACTGATGAGAATAATGATCCGCTCGATATTTGCGTCAAGCCATTTGAGAGTAGGCATCGAAGTCCCCTTCATGCGTCATTTCCTGATTCACGGTAAACAGTTTTCAGAAAATTATTCATAACCAGTGTCAACATTAGCCCATATCAACATTGACCCAGTGTCAACCTTGAAGGCAAATAGGGACGGAGAGACAATCCCCGCCCCTGCATATGTCCTGTTCGGTCAAATCAGCCTTTCCACCAGCGGCGGGGCTCGACATTCTCGGCCAGCGTGTCTTTGGGGATTTCGCGGGCCAGATCGTAGATGAACTTGTATGTATCCATACCTCCGGCCCATCCGTTGAGGCGCTCGCGCCACTTGTTCCAGGGCTCGGGTTTAAACTCCGGCGAGCACATCTCCTCGGCCTCGCGCCGTGCGGCATCAGTCAGCATGGCAACCCGTACATTGTTTTTCGCAAACAGGGTATTGGGCAATTGCGGGTCGGAAAAACCGACCGTATTCACCAGTGAGGCCTCATTGGCGGCCTGAACATGCACCTGGGTCAGATAGGCCGATTCCATGACATCATCCTGAAGATTGCCCGGAAGTGCGTCAAATTTCCTGGCGCTCATGGAGGTATGTTCGGTTCCGCAGAAAAAGGCCAGATTCACGCATTGCGAAACCACCGGTGACATATTGGCATAAGCCACCGCCGCGGCCCAGGTTTCCGCGCCGTCAATCAGACCCTGTTTCAGGCCGTCAAGCGTCTCTTCCCAGGCAATGGGGGTCGGATTCAGATTCATCAGATTCATGGCGATGCGGCCCAACTGGGTGCCGGTAACCCGGTTTTTGGTCCCGGCCAGATCGGTAACGCTCTTGACCAGCGGTTTGTCCTTCCACTTCAAACCAAGCTGAATGCCGCGCAATTCGGCATGGCTGAACAAGAAGTGCAGGCCGTGGCGTTTACGCAGCGGCTCGCGCAGAACCTTTTCGCTGCCCGGATGATAGAGGAAATAATACTGTGACGCCCGGCTCGGGAACATATAGGCGTAGTCCAGCACATTCAGATAAGGCGCGCCGCCGGCCGAATTCTGGGTGGAAGCCGCATAGACATCGATAATGCCCTGCTGGGTCTTTTTCACACAGCTGAGCTGGCCGCAAATCTGGTTGGAGCCGATAAATTCAATCCGGATGGCGCCATCGGTACGTTCTTCAAGATCATTGACGAACTGCAAGCAGCCGGCGCGCTCAATCAGAAGGTTACGTTCGTTAAATCCGGAGGCGCCGAATTTCCAGGTAAATTTGGCCGGCGTCTTGAAACGTTTTTTATAAGTCGAGTTTGCCGCCTCCGCGAGCCGCGAAAAGGAAACAACCCCGGTCAGGCTGCCTGCCGCCAACAGGGTTGATGTAATTCCGAACTGCTTTGTCAGACGCAACAGATCGCGCCGTGAGATGCCTTTGAGTTTGTCTGATATTATTTGCATTGCCTTCCCTCCCATTTTTGGGTTGCATAACAGTCAAGGTCAAACTATTGTTATTGAGACTAACGGTCTCATTATTAGCGTTTCAGGCAGGAATGTGCAAGCTGCAAATATCGGATATGCATTTGCCGTATAAATCCTGCGCTCGCCGGGGTTCACCGCGCAATGCCGGGGCACTGATGGTGGGACCGCCCGGTAGCCGCTGTCAAACGATATAACGGTCATTTCTGGCCGGTTCTTTGCGGATTGCAACATATTGCCTGTTGGAAAGACGACCATGACGAATGCCGCGCAAACATTTGACTACATTATCATCGGTGCAGGATCGGCCGGATGCGTACTCGCCAACCGTCTTTCCGCAAGCGCGTCAAACCGGGTATTGCTCATCGAGGCCGGGCCTTCGGACTGGTATCCCTGGATACATATCCCGGTTGGCTACTTCAAAACCATCAACAACCCCAGATGGGACTGGTGTTATGAAACCCGGCCCAACCCGGGACTGAACGGCCGCATATTGCAATGGCCAAGGGGCAAGGTGCTGGGAGGGTCCAGCTCAATCAACGGCTTGCTGTATATCCGCGGCAACCGGCGCGATTATGACAACTGGCGCCAGATGGGAAATACCGGCTGGTCTTATGATGATGTCCTGCCCTATTTCAAAAGGGCCGAAAACCAGCAGCATGGCGCAGATGACTATCATGGCGCGGAAGGCCCGCTCGCCGTTAGCGATACAACATTCAAGTCTGATCTGAGTGACCGGTTCATCCGCGCCGCCGGGGAACTGGGATTGCCGCTCCGGGACGATTTCAACGGCGCCGAGCAGGAGGGGGCGGGATATTTCCAGCTCACGGTAAAAAACGGCCGCCGTTGCAGCACCGCCGTTGCCTATCTCAAACCCGTCCGGCAGCGCCCGAACCTGACCATTGTCACCAATGCCCACACCAGAAGAATTATTATCGAGGACCGGCGGGCCACGGGGGTTGAGGTTGATGTCCGGGGGCAGCGGGAGATTTTTTACACCCGCGGCGAGATCGTGTTATCAGCCGGGGCGATTGGATCGCCGCAAATCCTGATGCTGTCCGGTATCGGTCCGGGAGAGAATTTGCAGCGATCTGGCGTCCGGATTCACCATGATCTGGCAGGTGTAGGCAGAAATTTACAGGATCATCTGCAAATCCGCATGGTGTACAAGATCAACAAACCCATCTCGCTCAACGACCATTTGAGTTCTCCGGTCAATAAAATCCTAGCCGGCATGAACTATGCCTTTCGCCGCCGGGGACCATTAACGCTCGCCGCCAGTCAGGTTTGTATTTTTTGCAAATCCAGACCGGAAATGGAGATCCCCGATATCCAGTTCCATATGCAGCCCCTCAGCGCCGACAAACCCGGAGACGGACTGCACCCGTTTTCGGCATTCACCTCCTCGACCTGCCAGCTTCGCCCGCAAAGCCGGGGAAGCATCACTCTGAAATCACCCGACCCCTATGATTATCCGGTGATTGACGCCAATTATCTGTCGGCCATTGCGGATCAGGAAGCGGTGGTTGCCGGAATGCGCTGGTCACGGAAATTCGCTCATACCAAAACCATGAAGCCCATTATCGGCGAAGAATTCCGCCCCGGTGACGCGGCGCAGACGGATGAAGAATTGTTGAAAGCCGGCGGCGATCTGGCTCAATCGATCTACCATCCGACCGGAACATGCAAAATGGGGCCGGCATCAGATGCAAGCTCCGTGGTCGATGAGCAATTGCGGCTGAGGGGAATAAAGGGCCTGCGTGTAGCTGATGCTTCCATCATGCCGACAATCATATCCGGCAACACCAATGCGCCGACCATCATGATCGCCGAAAAAACAGCCGATATGATTCTGGCCGACGCCCGGTAGAGCCTGCCGGGTTTGGCATATCCTCAGCGCTGGGCGCAGCGCCAGTCAGGGTGAATAAAAGCCGGCACCGTTGCGGGCGGCAGCGGCTCCTCATTGCGGATCATGGCGGCAGCTTTTTCAGCGATCATGATGGTAGGGGCGTTAAGATTGCCGGTTGTGATTTGCGGCATGACCGAGGCATCAACAACGCGCAGCCCCGCAAGCCCGTGAACGCGCAACCGGTCATCGACGACGGCATCGTCATCCATCCCCATCCGGCAGGTGCCGCAGGGGTGATAGGCGCTCTCGGCGTTCCCGCGGATGAAATCATCAAGTTCGGCATCGCTTTTCAGCCCGACCCCGGGGCTGATTTCAGCGCCTCGATAAGGCGCAAACGCAGCCTGTGCAAAAATCTCGCGGGTCAGGCGGATAGCGGCGCGCATCTCGGACCAGTCCTCCTCATGGTGCATCACTTTTGGGTCAATGCGCGGCGGCAGGGCCGGATCATCACTCACCAGTATCACATGCCCGCGTGATCTGGAACGCATCGGACCGGTATGGGCCTGATAGCCATGCGCCCTGATAGCGGCCTTGCCGTCATAGCGCACCGCCATGGGCAGAAAATGATACTGGATATCGGGCCACTCAATACCGGCGGCGGAGCGGATGAAGCCTCCCGATTCAAAATGATTGGTGGCGCCTTGGCCGGTATGGGTCAGCAGCCATTGCAGGCCGATCTTCAGCTTGTTGAAGGGTTTGAGCGCCGGGTAAAGCGACACCGGCTGTATGCATTTTTGCTGGATATAAAGCTCCAGATGGTCCTGAAGATTAAGGCCGACACCGGGCAGATGGTGAAGGGTCTCGGCACCGGCGGCGGCAAGCCCGGCTCTCGGACCGATACC
>JAJRYE010000048.1 GCA_024275895.1 Alphaproteobacteria bacterium
CGATACCGGAGAGTTGCAGCAGATGCGGCGAGTTAACAGCGCCGCCGCACAAGATGATCTCACGCGCGGCGGTAGCAGCAATGCGGCGCCCGCCATGACGGTAATGCACCATGCGGGCGGTTTTTCCCTCAAGCCCGATGCGTTCGGCCAGGGCGCCGGTATGGATGGTCAGGTTGGCGCGCTCCCCGGCCAGCACCAGATAGGCGCGCGCAGCGCTCCAGCGGCGGCCCTTGTGCACGGTCATGTCCATGCGGCCAAAGCCCTCTTGCTGAAAGCCGTTCATATCCCCGGTGCGCGGATAACCGGCCTCTACCCCGGCCTCGATAAAGGCCTGATAGAGGGGTGACCAGCCCTTGCCGGCAGTGACATTGAGCGGGCCTGCGCCGCCGCGATACGCATCCGGCCCCAGATCATAATTTTCGGCCCGGCGGAAAAAAGGCAGACAATGGCTGTAGGACCAGTGCTCAAACCCGGTCATTGCCGCCCAGTTATCAAAGTCGCGGCCATTGCCGCGCACATACGCCATGCCGTTTATGGAAGAAGAGCCGCCCAGCACCCGGCCGCGCGGCCAGTGCAGACGCCGCCCGCCAAGCTTGCTTTGGGGTTCGGTATGATAATCCCAGCTATAGCGCCGCGAGTTCATCGGATAGGCAAGAGCCGCCGGCATATGGATGCGCCAGTCCAGAGCATAGTCGGGGCCGCCCGCCTCCAGCAGCAGCACCGATACATCCTGGTCCTCACTGAGACGCGCCGCCAGCACACACCCGGCCGAACCGGCGCCAATGATGATGAAGTCGAAGCTGGCCATCTTGAATGCACGGTAATCAATTTTGGCTGAATGATCAATCAGCTCAAGCGCTGCCCGCCCTGTTCCGCTACGGGCTGATCCGGTGAGTCGGCCGGGGTCTGCGGGCTTTGCCGGACCATTTTTTCCAAAGCCGCCCCGGAAGCGATAAAGAACCACAACGTGAAATTAATATAGATTTCATGGAACATACCATGAAATATCAGCCCGGCCAGCGAGCCGAAATAACAGCCGATTGTCGCCCGGCCCACGGGATCATGGGTCATGCTTAACGCCGCCAGCATGGACCTGAAGCTGAGCACAATCACGGCCAGGAAAAAGAACAGGGCAACCAGGCCAAATTCCAGGCCGATTCCAAAGAAAATATTATGGGCGTTGATTTTGAGCCCGACATATCCTTCCAGTATTCTGGGCAGATTGCCATATCCGACACCAAACAGGGCATTTGACATCATGATCTTGAAAAACGGCATCAGAACCAGCAGGCGGTACCCGCCGGATTCTTCCTTGTTGGACGAAACCGTGACGGAGCCGGAGATATCGGATGTATCCGTCAGGGCTTCCATAACAAGTTGGAAAAGATAGGACAAATTAACGGCTACAAATCCTAATATAATAATAAAAACAAAGAGTTTGTAGGTGGCCCGAGTTTGGTACTTCATGTAAACATAAACACTGAGGCTACCAATAATCGCCCCCGCCATGGCGCTTCTGGAAAATGTCATCGCCATCGTGAAGGACAGCAGCACCAGCACCAGCAGATAGAAAAGCCGTTTAAGCTTTGACTCGGCCGTAATATAAAACAGGAAAGCAATCGGAACCCCGCAGACAAAAAATGTGGCGTAACCGTTCGGGTTGCCTTCCGTTCCCAAAAACACCGGCAGGCCATACCAGATCTGAACCAGCGGTCTTCCAACCATTCGCCCGACATCAAAGCTGGTCAAAAAGGCCACGATCGTCATCAGTGAGACCAGAGCAAGGGCGAGCAGATAAGCAAGAATGACCCTTCGGAAATCCGTAACGCTGTTAAGGCCGTTATACAGCAACAGGAAAATGATGAAATACCCGGCGAAGCTCAGCAGGATTGATTCATATCCATTGCCGCTCAGCAGCGAGATTGTCGTAAAAACAACCATACTCAAGTAGTAAAACATATGAGGGTGCAGTTTTATCGTTCCGCCCCTGATCGCCAGATACAACACAAATGATACCGGCAAGATAACTTTCGAAACTGTCATTCCGCCAAGAAATATCTTTTGGTGTTGACCAAGCGGAGTTGCAGCCATCACCAGCATCAGCAGCAATACGAGCACCGTCGCTGAATTTTTCCCTATACTTGCCGTTTGTTGCATGGTGAAGCCGATAACACCCGGATTTCAAATAGCTTGCGACCTTTAAGGCAATCGCAATCGTGCAGACGAACCGTCCCTCATATCAGATATGATATGTACGACATTTGCCGGAGGGAATAAACAATCCGGCGGCTGCAATCCCGAATCAGTCAAATTGAAGGGCAAGGCGCTGTTCTCCGGCCAGAATACCTGTAAGACCAGCAAATGATCTGGCCCTCAAACATGACGGCGGGAAAATGTCGGCAGCATATCAAGCAGGACCCAATCTTTGCTGTAAAGACCACGATGCCTGATTTGTAGCCTGAATAATTCACCAGGTCCATCAGACTTTTCCCGGCAGAATTTATACCCGCCGCCGTTTTGCCCCCGATACTGTCTTGCAACATTGTGCGAACTGGAGGATCAACCCGGCATGTCAAATACAAAGCATCTTGGCTTACCCTATATCGAAGCGTCGCAGGCGCAAAAACATGTAACCCATAATGAGGCGCTGCGGGCGCTGGATGCAGTTGTGCAACTCAGTGTCCTCAACCGCAGCACCAGCTCCCCGCCCGCCCAGCCATCTGATGGTGACCGTTTTATTGTCGCCGCCGGCGCTACGGGCGACTGGACCGGCAAGGAACAGCAAATTGCCGCCTGGCAGGATAATGCCTGGGCTTTTTATCCGCCTGAAACAGGCTGGTCCTGCTGGCTGGAAGATGAAGAAAAATTACTGACCTTTCAAAATCCCGACTGGATCGTATCCGTCTATTCCAGCCTCAACCCGGCGCCGCTTGTAGGCATCAACGCCGCCGCCGACACCACAAACCGTTTGTCGGTGAGCGCACCGGCCTCGCTGTTCAACCATGAAGGCAACGGCCATCAGCTCAAACTGAATAAAAACACCGCCGCCGATACGGCGTCATTACTGTATCAGACAGCATTTTCCGGCCGGGCCGAAATTGGATTGAGCGGCGATGACGACCTTCATATCAAGGTCAGCGATGATGGTTTGTCCTGGCGGGAGGGGCTGATCATTGACCGGGCCAGCGGCCGGGTATCCTTTCCGCGCACAATCCTGCCCGGAATTGGTGCGAACGCCCTGATCAATGGTGATTTTACCATCAACCAGCGTGATTTCCCGGGCGGGGCGCTCGCCTCGGGAAGTTACGGCTATGATCGCTGGAAAGCCGGCGCCAGCGGCGCCAGCCTTTCACTTGGCGGCGATACACTGACGCTTGCTTCAGGAAGCCTGATGCAGATCATCGAGGCGCCCCATCTGGCTGGGCGGGAGGTCACGGTCTCGGTTGAAGACCTCAGCGGCGGCGATCTGGACATTGATATCGAGGCGGAGACCGGCAGCATACAGCCAGACTCCGGACGGCGTGGAACAGTCATAAGCATACCGGCCGGCGCAACCGGCAATATCACCCTCAAGATAAGCCCGTCATCGGCGGCGGTGAGCTTTAAAAGGATCAAACTGGAGCCAGGCCAGAGCGCAACCCCCTGGCAGGGCCACTCAGAGGCCGTGGAGCGGTTTTTATGCTGGCGCTATTTCTACCGTATCAAATATGTCGCCTTTTCAGAAGTCGGTGTCGCCCGGCAGCATTCGGCGACTTCCTGCCGCTTTCTGGTCCGTTTTCCCGCCGCCATGCATACGGCTCCGGTCATGAGCCACGGACCCCTGACCGACTGGATGGTCTATGCCAACGGTGCGACATCACCGGTCTCCTCCATCGGCTATTCCGCCGTGGCCACCGGACTTGAAGCGACGCTCAACCTGGCCACCAGCGGCCTGACCGGCAACCACACCGCCGGAATCCGCATTGCCGGTTCAACCGCCACCTATCTTCAGTTCGACGCCGAGATGTAAAGGGATTTCCAAAAACGGCAACAAATCCGGCGAACGGGCAAAGACAAGAGCCCCAGCGGGCGCGGCTTTGCCTCCACGATCCCCGCCCGGGTCAGACCGGCTTGTACAACAAGAAAATTTCGATCAGCCGGGTCCCGGTCAGTGTCTGATAGAACCGCGCTCCGGCGGACAGGGCGTTTACCGCCGCCCGGGAACGGAGCGATGGCCCGAAGCGCTTGATAAGCTGGGGCATGAACGGTCCTGTCATTAATACTCCCAGATCGGCGCGCTGTTTCAGGCGATTATAATCAATGCTGGGGAAATCCATTCCCCCTCCCCTGCGGGCATGGGCGATGATCATCAGCCCTCCGGGCTCAAGAATGGACAGATAGCTGCGGATCATTTCCAGATGAAAATCAAAATCCCCGATGCGCGAAAACGGATGCGCCTCGCGGGCCAGAATCAGGTTGAAGCTTTCATCACTCAGGAAATTGTCCGGCCGGGAAACATCCGCCTCCAGATAGCGGTTTTCCCCATAGCGCTTTTGGGCCAGAGCAATGGCATCGGCATTCAGATCGGCACCCAGAGTATTGAAGCCGAACTGGCGCAGACAATCGCTCATATATCCGGCGCCGCAACACAAATCCAGAGCCGCACCGCCCTCCGGCACGGTTTTAAAATACAGCCGCGCCAGATCAAACGCAATCCGCAACTCCCGCATCCCGCCCGAAAGCAGATTATGATGCGCCAGATCACCTCCATCTGCGCCCTCAAGCGCCATCTTGTAACGTGTGTCCGATCTGGCGGTAAATCTGAGCCAGTCCGGCGTGCCGGTTTGACGGGCGGGTTTTTCACTCATGACGGTTTCCATTCACGGCAAGTCTCCTGCAAGGCCTGGAATATAAACTCAAGCTGCCCCCTGACAAGCGATTGATGCACCGGCAGGCTGAGCATCCGCGCCGCAATATCCTCCAGCACCGGGAAAGGTTCATCAGGATTGCCAAGCTTCGGGATGTTCCGGTATGGTGGTCCAATCGTCGGTTCAAGATAGATCCCGCGCTTGGCCATTGCCTGCACCAGTTGATCCCGGTTTTCAGACAGTATGGGGAAGCAAAACGGGTTTTGCCCCTCTGCCAGATCGGTAAATAACGGCATCACCCCCCGAAGCGAGGTCAGATTCTGCTGCCAGAACCGGTAATTTTCGCGCCTGAGATTGATAATGGGCTCAAGCTCCGTTCCTGCAATCCGTTTTTTCGAGTACGGAGAAATTTGTCTGGGCGCGACCCAGTCCGCGGCGTCAATTTCATCGGCGCAGGTTAGATAAGCATCCATATCCGCCCGCCACCGTTTCCATGCCGCCAACGGCAGCAAGCCCCGCGCCGCCAATGCCAGGGTTAAAGATTTGAACACACCCCCGGCGGTAACGAGCCGTGAGGCCGCCCCGGATTCCGGGACCTCGCCAGAATGGGGAATATTGATCCGCAAACCACCGCCATCAGGAAAGGGCAGGAATTTACGATAGCTGAAAATGGCAATATCCCCCTTTTGCCCAACCGGACCATCCTGATCGGCCCCGCCCAGCGCATGGGCGCAATCTTCAATCAAAAACAGACCGCGATCAGTGCATAACCGGCGCAAACCGGACAAATCCGTCGGACGCCCCAGATAATGATTGGCATAAACCGCCCGGGTTTGCGGCCCTATTCGCGATTCAATTTCACCCAGATCAAATTCAAACTGGCCGTTCAACCCGTAATAGCGGATGGACAGGCCGCGTTTGACAAAAGGCAGCATCACCACTTCACAGTTGCTGGCCGGCATCAGCACTTCATGATGAGCTTCCAGCCCCAACAACAACAGGCCGCTCCACAAGGCATCGCGCCCATAGCGGAACAAATGCTGACAACCTCCCGGAACCGCCCCGGATAAGGATACACCATTTGCCGGAGGACGTGGCCATATGCCTGTGGGAAGGACAGTTACATACATGCCTGGTCCATCATTTATATTTTTGCCCCGGTCGTGCCGCTACCGGTTTGATACTGCCTGACCAGATGGGCAATCTGAGCCGGGTTCATGCGCTCGAACACGCCATCCATCGTCGTCGTCGCCGCCTTGATCATTCCGCGCCGCAATTCCTGATCCGTAGCCACATCCGCAATGGCTGCGGCCAGAGCCTGAACATCTTCCGGCCGGACCACTCTGGCATTGACCCGGTCCGTCAGCAAATTGGGAATGCCGCCGACATTTGTGGTGACAATCGGCAGACGCATGGTCATTGATTCATACAATACCCGCGGAAAGCCTTCCGTGACGCTGGAGAGCACAAATATATCCGCGGCCCGCAGCAGAGCATAGAGTCTGGCCTCTTCTTCCACATAACCGGCAAAATCGATTTTACCGGCAACACCCAGGTCTTCCGCCAGCGCCTTCAATTCATCCCGGCGCGGCCCGTCACCGACAATCATCAGCCGCAAGCGTTCATTTTGCCGCGCCGCCAGCGCAAAGGCCTCAATCAGCACATGCTGGGCCTTGTCATGGATCAGCGCGCCGACATTTATCAGGGTGATGGTCTCGTTCCGGCAACTGTCCTCGCGTTCAAAAATATCCTCGCGGGTCAGGGTCATGCGCGGCGTTGTGTCATAGGTCGGGCAGCCAAACCCGGTATATTTGTCGCGCAACTGCCCGCCCGCCGCCACGCCAAAGCGCGCCGAGCGCACGATCGCCCGCTCCATCTTGCGGTTGAGCCAGGCATAGAGGCGATAAAACCACCCGCCGCGCAGGCTCTCCCATTTGAACATACTGGCCGAAGCCTGCTCCCAGTCATCCGCGCCATAGACAATATGCGGTTTGCGGCGGATTTTTGCCGCCAGCCAGCCCATGGCGCTGGGATAGCTGGGCAGGAACAGATACAGCAAATCCGCCTTCGGGGCGATTTTCAGCAGCAAAAAGAATACCTTGGCAAATTGTATCGCCTTGCCCGCCACCCCGGTCTGGCCGCTCCCGCCGCGTGGCAACTCGATAACCGTCAGGTTTTCGGCTTCAAACGGCGAGTGGAGGCAGGTTTCATAAGCCTCATCCCCCTCGCGCAGCACAAAGCACACCAGCAGCAATTGCCCGAAATGCGAAGCCAGATTATCCAGATACAGCCGCTCGCCCTTTGAATAGCGGTAATCTTTCCCATCGAATGCAATCGGCCCTTCAGGCATCACTGCAATGACCATGTCTTCAGGGTCGGACTTCACGATTTTCCCGCCTTGTTGCCATCAATAGCCCGTTGATAGACATCAATATATTCCTGTGCGCGCGCATTCATCGACATTCTGGTTTCGATATATTCCTTGGCTTTCAGGGTCAGCGCCTTGGCGTCCTCATAATGATCAAGGATATTCTCGATCTCGCCGGACAGGGCCGCGACATCATCAAACTCAACCGTGGCCCCCGCCTTGACCCGGCGCACATCCTCACCCGCCCCGGTATGGGCCGAGACAATGATCGGCGTACCGCATAAAACCGCCTCGAACGGCGCCCAGGCGCCTTGTTCCTGCCGCGACATTTGGGCGACGATATCGGCATCGATCAGGGCCGAGTTTTTCTTGTCTCCTCCCATGAAACCGGTGAACATCACCTTGCCGGCAACCCCGAGCTCTTTCGCCAGTTCCTTGCATTCATCCATATGCCCGTCATCGGAGCCGACTATCACCAGCAGGGCGTCATCACGCCTTTTGCACAGATCGGCAAAGCCCTTGATGAGAAAATCATTGCCCTTGATATGATGCACCCGGCCAAGAAACAGGATCACCTTGGCCTCCGGATCAATGCTGAATTCCTGGCGGAACGCACCGCGCTCGGGCAGGGTTTCGAATTCATCGGTGTCAAAGGGCGGTGAAATGACTACAATCTTGTCCCGGTCCAGCCCCGGATCCACATCAAGATATTCCTGCACACCGACTTCCGTTTCCGCAATCAGAAAAGCGGCATCGCGTAAAATGCTGAAGCCCCAGAATTTATCGAACAGCTTTTTGATCAGGTTTTTGCGGGTATAATAAGGCACCGCCCCGTGTGCATCCATGACATAGGGGATATGATGCTTCATGCAGTAGTGATGCAGCACCGCGTTCTGGAAGGTGCGGAAGACATGCATATGCACGACATCAAAATCGTTGATCTCACGCCGCAGCAGGGAAAACAGCCCCGGCATGATCGAAAACCCCGCCTTGTCCAGCCATGAGCGGACGACGCGGAACTGCGTGCCGGTCAGGCTGGCCGCAAGTTCGCCGTCAAATTTGTAATGCCCCGAATAAACCACCGGTTGATGCCCCTGTTTGACCTGGGCTTTACAGATTTTATACATCAGATCCGATGTGCCGCCGGCAAACCGGATGGAAAAATAAATAAAGGCGTGGCAGATTTTCATGTTTTTTTCCAGATAGATTGCTGTATGCAGCTTACCGCTCGAATGGCTTCATGATCAGAATTTTGTAATACATCCAATCCTCCCGGTTGGGAAATAGCGCATGCAGCATGGGAACACCACTGTTTTTGTTGAAAAAATAAAGCATGAATACAGCCGCCGTGAACGAACTGACGGCATAGGCCCAGGCTGCTCCCACGCCCCCGTAAGGAGGGATAAGAACCAAAGCCAGTCCACCCCCGACAAGCAGGACAATCAAGGCGGTAATGATCGAATACACCTGCCGCGCCTCACTTGTGAAGTAGCGCGTTAAAACCTGATACACGGTGCCGCCAACCGAACCGGCCAACAGGATTTGCGCTATAACTGCAGCATCTTGATACTCACCGCCGAACACAACCGGAACCAGCCACGGGGCAAGGATAAACAGAATACCGGCGATAACCGCCGCCATAAACAGGACATTGCGGCATGTGCGCGCCGCATAGAGACCGCTGTCCCGGCCGGCCTTCATACTGACCAGCCTGGGCAGAAGCAGGGTCGCGACGGTATCAGGTATAAATCGTACCGCCTCCACCAGCAGCAGGGCCACGGAGAACAGCCCCACGGACCTGGCCCCGGAAAGCCCACCCAGCAGCAGCAGATATCCCCGGTAATTCAGCAGGCCGATCAGGTTTTGCAACCAGCTCCGGCTGCCGAATTTGACCTGCATGACAAACACGGATTTCGACCGCTCGAAACGGACCGGACCGATCTTCTTCCAGAAAACATAAAGATACCAGATCACGAATATCGTCATGGCGCAAACCCGCAACCAGAGCGCCGCCAGTAGTTTTTCCTGAAACAACAAAATCAGCGACGTTGCCGCCAACAACAACATGGCCTGCACAATCAGGCTCTTTGATTGAAGCGCATAAAAATGACTGCCATAGACAAGCCCGCCAAAAGCCGTCTCGGTCAGCAAAACGGCAACAGCCAGCCATAGCAGAAACCAGGTTTCCAAACCGGGTATCCCTGCCATTGTCAGACCGAACACGCCATAAAGAACGCCAATCGTGATCGCGCTCAAACCGGCAACTCCGGTCACGAAAAAAGATGTATTGCCAAACAGCACCCCAACCCCCTGCTTTTCACGATTCAGCAGATAGGTATTGGCTTGTGAAATCCCCAGATTGAGCGCATTGGCCATCAGACCGGTTATGGTGAAAAACAGCGCATAATAGCCGCGCCCTTCCGGGCTCAGCCATCGGGCGGTGATCACACCGATCGCCAGTATGCTGAGCGCGGACACCACCCGGCTTGAGAAAAAAATGCTGACGCTGCGAAGAAAGCTCATGGTGTTTTTATCTTGGAGTCCAACCCGGAACTGTTTATTTTTGCTGCACTTCTTATCGGAAAAACCGGTTGCCGCGCGCGTTGCGCCTGACGCCTGTTGCGCCGGATCATCCCCGGCCAATCAACTCGCTGGCCGTAACGCAGACAGCCCTAGCATCAAGATTGTTGTGTTTGAGCAAATAATCCTGCGCGCCGACAATTGAGGAATAGATATCCTGAATGCCCATCCGCCTGAAGGCAACCGGCTTGCCTGTTTCGGCAATGACTTCGGCAACCGCGCTGCCAAGACCGCCCAAAACCGTATTTTCCTCAAGCGTGACAATGCCGCCTGTTTCGTTCATTGCGCTGACGATTTCTTCCGCATCAAGGGGTTTGAGTGTGTGCATGGAAACCACACGGGCTTCAATTCCCCGCTTTGCCAGCATCCTGGCGGCCTCCATGGCCTGAAGCGTAATTCCGCCGATGCAAATCAGAGAGACATCACGCCCCTCACGCAGCCGCCGCGCCTTGCCCAGTTCGAACGGCACGGACAAATCCGATGTGTCCAGCGGGGTTTGTTTCTCGATGCGGAAATAGGCAACGCCGGGATTTGCCGCAATGGCTTTCAGCGCATGATAGGATTCAAAGGCATCGCACGGCGCGACCACGCTTACCCCCGGCAGAGCGCGCAACACCGACAAATCCTCGGTGGCATGATGCGACATGCCCAGCTGGCCATAGGTGAACCCGCCTCCTGATGTGACCACATTGACGTTCAGCTTGTGGTAGGCCGCATCATTGCGGATTTGCTCAAGACAGCGGAAGTGTCAACGGCGGAGTAAAAACCGGCCAAAGGGCGGCGCAAAAGTAGGCCAGTTTGCGGGCGTGGTTTTCACGCCAGCTTTCAGTTGATTTACAGAGTTTGCGGTTATCGCGCCTTGGTGCGTGCGGCCCTCATGTAGCAAGCACGTGCCAAGGCGCATTGGCCGTCAGGCCAATTATTGTGTGCGGCGGTTTGCGCGGCTTTGGTTCAG
>JAJRYE010000049.1 GCA_024275895.1 Alphaproteobacteria bacterium
GGCGCTGCGCAATTGTTAGCTTTTCACCGGCACTGCCAGACGAAGAACAAGCCCCCGCTTTTCCTTTTTGCGCAAATGCTTCAGGAGTGAAATATGAAGAACACGGTCTTTGTCATTGGAAGCATCAATCAGGATATCGTGTAGTGGTTCCGACTTGATCTGATAGTTGGCCGTTTTTCAGGCGGCGCCGGCACAGGCCTTTATTCCCGCCTCTGAAAAATGCGCCCCGGAAAACCTCCGGCCCTCCCCGGGGCAAGCCGCCGGGGAGAAATATTGAATGATCATTCATATCCGGCAACGCCTGTTACTTCGTAAAGTACATCAGATCGCCATCAAGCGAATAGGTCCAGGGCATACCGGAATTTTTCCAGCCATTGACCACGCGCTTGCCCTTGTCCTTGCCGGTTTTGGCCTTGTCGCCTTCATAGCCGTGAACCACGGTATAAGCTCTGGTATAACCGTTTTTGGCCAACAGGTTAACGGCCGCGGCCGAACGGTCGCCGGAGCGGCAGATCAGGATCACGGTATTGTCTTTGGTCAAACCTTTTTTCTTCAGCGCTGCATTCATATCGGCGACGAAGGTTTTGTTGGTCTTTCTTTTATAACGGTGCTTCTTGGCGTTCCATCCGGTTGTATCCATGAACACCCACGGCACCAGCTTGTCCATGACCGTTGTCGCGCCAAGGTAATTGAGTTCCGAGGGGGTGCGGATATCGACAAACAGCGTCTTGTCCATATGCTTCATGGTGTAATCATAGGCCTGCGGCGAGGTCATATAGAGGCCCAGAGTTGTCTGTTTGCGTTTTGGCAGTTTGGAAAAATCCTCACCGGCGATTGCCGCGCCGGCAAAGACAACCGCAAGGCCCAGCGCCAATACGGTTTTAAACATTTTCATTATCCATTTCATGATGTTAATCCTTTCATTTCAGGGGGGATTTTCACGACCGGGTGAACCGGGTTCGGGGGATCGCCCGGCAGGAAATTTGTTGTTTGCCAAACCAGTTTTTGTCATCGGGGGCAAAAAAGAGCAGGCTGGCCCGGTCAAAGGGCGGGATGAAGAAATCGAGCATCCGGCACTCTTTGCTCACTGAGCGCAGCGCATGGATATTGCCGTTCTCCGGGGTGACCGTGGCGGTATCGCCGGGGCGCAAAATACCGCGGAACAACACCTCAAGCTGCGCTTTACCGGGGCGGCCGCGATCTGCATCAACCCGCTCCAGCTTCCACACTTCTGCCTCACCGCTGATAATGCGCACCATGCCGGTGGCGCCGGGATGGTCATGCAGCGGGATCATTTGCCTATCGTCAATATTGAGAATGCCGCCATCCATCCGGACCGATTTGGTCATTCTCTGCCACAGCCAGAACAGATTGCCGCTTTCATACGAAGTGGCGACAGCCCGTTCAAAAGAAGCGGCGTTGATATCCAGCCGGCTGATCAGCCGCAGCCCGGCGCGCTCCATGTCGTTTTGCCCGATCCTGCCCGTGGCAAAGCGGTTTGCGAGCGCCTTCATGCGGGCGAGACAATCATCCCATTCCAGCTTGTCGTCAACTGTGTCCGGCAATACGCCGGCGGCGATGGAAGCGCGAGATGCCAGCAGCGCCGCCGCCGAAACGAGGCCCGCAAGTATGTTGCGCCGGCTCATCATGATACCGCTCCTTCCCCTGCCGCGCCGCTCATCGGGACCTTGTCAGCCGCAACCTCTCTGGCTCCGGTTTCGCGGCCACCGGGGCGGGTGTAATATTTGATCGCCAGCTCATCATTATTGGTGCTGGCCAGTTCTTTCAGCGAAAAGCCGGTGAGCTTCATGCCGCGCCGCACCGCCCACACCACCAGGGCCGCGATCAGCAGCCCGTAGGTCAGCCCGGCAACCGCCTGAACGGCCGGGTCATAGCCAAAGATATCCGGCACATGCTTGATTTTGGTGATGGTCGTGTCATGGGCAAGATTTTCCCAGAAATCCTGATACAGCGTATAGGGAAGATAGCCGAGTAAAAATCCGGGAAAGGCGACAACCGCCGTCATATAACCAAGGCCAAGGCGCATATAGGTGCGGATTTCACAGCCGATCATGGCCACCGAGCCAAAGCCCTGACACGCCGCGCCCAGAAGCAGCACCCAGGTTGGATTCATGCCCAGAGGCAGCCGGACATCAAAGAATTGCCAGCCGATATAAATCGCCACCCACAACATGAAAATCTCGATAAACATGGCGGTGAAGGGCGACATGGAGCGGAACAGGAACCGGGTCGAGGCCGGAATATGCCACTGCTTTTCAAAAAAGCCTTCCTTGTGATTGAGCCCGGTTGATATCTCGGGCGTCAAAAAGGCGCATTCGGTGCCAAAGCCGGTTTTCGCCATACCGAACCCGGCAACAATACCGATCAGCAGGAACCAGATAATCAACCCCCAGCCGATGGTTTTAAGTGAATAGGCCCAGCCATACAGCCCGTCATCCGTGCCGTAAAGGAACGAGCCGACAATGGCATTCATGAAAAACAAAAACATGATGATGATCACCGAAACGCGCAGCCAGTCGCGATTTGGCCGGTAGTCCCTGCTGGCTTCACAGGCCAGACCGTCAAGCGCCATCTTGCCGCCATTGGCGCAGCCGTAATCCGCGGTTGAACGGTTTTCCTGCCCCTTGAAGACATGACCGATATTCAGTTTCGCCATCAGATAAAAGGTGGCAAAGCCGGCGGGTAAAATTGTTGTCAGATAAAGCAGCGAGGCGGTGGACATGGAGGAAATGCCGCCCAGAAAATGATGCGTGGTGCAGCCATGGGCAAGACGGGTGCCGAAACTGAAAACAAAACCGCCGATAAAGGACAACACCAGTTCGCGCACCGGATATTTGACCCAGCCGCGCGATTCCTTTTCGGCCCTCGCCACCAGCCAGGCACCGATCAGCACGCCGATAATGATCCAGTGCACATTGGGATCATAGGCCCGCGACCACCAGTCCATGCCCGGCGCGCCGGTAACCCTGGCCACCGTGCGCTCCGCCGCCGAGGTCATCTCGACAAGCCCCGTGGTCAGCCCGATAGGGCGTCCCAGAGCCAGATAATTCATGATCTCGGCGACCCCGACAAAAACACCGCTGATCCAGAACGGCCATTGCTTGCGTAAACTCAACATTTCCTGATCTCCCTTGATTTGACACCGCCCGACGATCGCGTGCGCAGGCGCTCATGCCCCTGGCGCGCGTTTCGTCATCGAAAAGGCCTCAGCCGCAGCCGCCTTCTTCAGAGATTCGGATGGTCAGGATTTCAAATTTGCGCCAAGCGTCCTTGTTGTTCACGTCAAATTTGATGGCGTTGCGAAAAGCCTCTTGGGCAAGCGACAATTTGCGCCTTTTGGTCAGCTTCTCGCCCTTGGCCATACAGTCTTCAACCGACGAGCAATCCACCTTGAATTCTTTCGCCTGTACAGGAGCCGATGCAATAAGCGAAGCTGCCATGAGAGCCGCCGGTATCAGGGCAAGAGTGCGGATATGTGACATGTAATTTCTCCTTTGAATGGGTATCTCCTTGATTTGAACTAAAAGCACCGGCCCCTCCTCCGGCCGCGCCAGGCGGGATCACCGCCGCCATGATTTTCTCTAGATCAACAAAAGTGGAGCTGCTGCTACTTAAGTATCAGACGGCATAAATTTCTTCCGCGAGAACAACAGCGCTTGGCCAGGCACCCGGCAACACCAGCTTGAGGAGTTTGGCGGCCCGGACGGGCACTGGGTTTTGCGAAAAAACAGCCGGACATAGACCAATTGATAGGCACGATACGCATATGTTTGGAGCATAATTGGTGCCGGATGTTCTGGAAGTGGAAATTCATACCCATTCAGGAAAGGTGTATCCATGAACAAGAAAGATATTGGCGGCTTGCGGCGTCTGACAGCTGACGATTTCAGGAATGTGGTTGCTATCGATACCCGCATTCTTGGCCGTTCACGGCAACTTTTCTATCAAAAACGCCTTGAGGCGGCGCTGGCCGACGAAAGAGGCTTTATCGCCACCGCCGTGGATGGACCCGGCGGGGTCCTGGCCGGATATGCTATCGCCCGTATCCAGAACGGTGAATTCGGCACCAGCCGCCGGGTTGCCGTGCTCGATATTATCGGCGTTGATCCGGATGCCCGGCGTCAGGGGGCAGGCCGCAAACTGATTGAAGGTATCGAGGCGTGTCTGCGCAAATGGAAGATTGAAGAACTTCACACCGAGCTGGACTGGCACGACAGCGCCATGATGAAGTTCTTTGCCGCTTCAGGTTTTGAGCTTGCACCCGTCATCGCTCTGGAATGCGCGGTTGCGCCCGGTAGTGAAATCCCGTCCGGGCCCGGGGCGGCTCGAAACGCTCCGGCGGCAAAACAGCTTTCCGGCATTGCCCGGCAAAAAATGGATGCGGGCATTCCCGATTACAGCGATTCGGCCGGCGACGATTTCGAGGCGCTCGCGCGCGATGAAATTCCTGTTCGCTCCATGCGCGAAGATGATCTGAACACCGTCGTGCATATCGACGCCAAACTGACCGGACGCGCCCGCCACGAGTATTTTGAGACCAAACTCAAGGAGATGATGGTCGAATCAGGTGTGCGTATTTCCCTTGTCGCCGAGAAGGAGGATATGCAGGCCGGCTTCATCATGGCGCGGCTTGATTACGGCGAATTCGGCCGAACCGAGGCGGCGGCGGTCATTGACACGCTCGGTGTCGAGCCCTCTTTCACCCACAAGGGGGTTGCCTCTGCGCTCATGTCGCAATTATTGGCAAATCTGAACGCCCTGAATGTCGAATCCGTGCGAACCCGCGTGATCTGGAACAATTTCCCCATGCTCGGTTTTCTCGCCAGCCGGGGCTTCAAACCGGCGCAGCGCCTCTCTCTGACAAAGACCATTCAGGGTATCGATCAGGGCAATCGCATAATATCCCGGAGGCCTTAATAACGGTGCATTTCGGCCATCACTCAAAATATCACAATGTATTCATATACATACAGCAAATCGAATTCGTCATTCCTGAAAAGGCAGGAATGACGTCCGAAAACTGTGGGAATACGCGGTTTCTTTCATGCGATTGCCCTGGGGTATCGTTATTGATCAGTTTTTTTCTTGCCGTTTTTGCGTTATGATGCCCGGGTATCTTTTCCCCGTCAGAAAAAGGACAACATCATGACCCCGGCCAGGTTTCAGCACCTTCTTGCTCCCGTATTTGAATTGATCGGAAGCCGCGCCGTTGACGGGAAACTGGAACAAGAGCTCAATGCGCGATTTGCGCCGGGGGGCGAACTGTTCACAGAAATTGAAACCGCCTGCCATGCGGCAATAAGGGCGGGCTGGATGTGCGCCCGGGGCGGTGAGGGGCGGCGTTTCGGACGGGTGATAGAGCCCGGACCGGAAACGGAAAATCTGAGTGTCGATGTCGTCCAGCTCAAAGATATTGCCGGACCGCATCACCGGCACCCGGCGGGGGAAATCTGCCTGAACATGCCCGAAACCCCCGGCGCGACATTCGACGGTAAAGGAGCAGGCTGGTGCATCTACGCGCCGGAGACTGCCCACCGGCCCACTGTCCGCGGCGGTCAGGCGCTGATCCTCTATCTGTTGCCGGGTGGGACAATTGAGTTTACCTGACCGGAGCCGGAAGTGTTCTAAATCCCGAGATATTTTTGATGAATCTCCGGGCTTGCCGCTAGCTCTTCCGCCGGGGCGCTGTAAACCACCCGACCCTTGACCAGAATTACGCAATGATCGGAGATCGAGAGCATTGTGTTGATATCCTTATCGATGATTATGGAGGTAATCCCGCTCGCCTTGATCCGGCGGATAACCGACCAGATTTCCTTGCGAACCAGAGGCGCCAGCCCCTCGGTGGCCTCGTCAAGAATGAGGATATCGGGATTGGTCATCAACGCACGCGCAACCGAGAGCATTTGCTGCTCGCCGCCCGAGAGGTGATTGCCAAAACTGCGGATTCGCTCGGCGAGGCGCGGGCAAAGATCAAGAACCCGGTTGAGCGGCCAGTCCATGCGTCCCTTGTGGCCGGAACGTGCCGCCATCACCAGATTTTCCTCGACATTGAGATTGGGAAATATACCGCGCCCTTCCGGTACCAGCGCCAGGCCGAGACGGGCAATTTCATAGGTCGGAAGGCTGGTGATCTCACGCCCGAAGACCTCAATTCGCCCGCGCGCCGGCGGGGTGAGGCCGAATATTGACCGCACGGTGGTCGTTTTGCCCATGCCGTTGCGCCCCAGAAGGCTTAAAGTCGCGCCGCGCGGCAGGGAAAACCCGATCCCGTGCAATATGTGGCTGGCGCCATAATAGGTGTGGACATTTTCAAGTTTCAGGGCGGCGGGGCAGCTCATATGGCCTCCTCCGGGGCACCGAGATAAGCCTCGCGTACGGTTGCGCTGTTATGGATTTCATGCGGTGTGCCGGTCTCCAGAACCCGCCCGTTGACAATGACGGTCAGAACATCGGCAATGGCAAAAACAGCATCCATATCATGCTCGATGAGAATAAGCGTATGATCCTTTGAGAGCATTTTCAGCAGTTTGATGATCTCGGCCGCCTCATTGGTTCCCATGCCGGCAAGAGGCTCGTCCAGCAGCAAAAGACCAGGCTCGGTCGCCAGCATCATCCCGATCTCGAGCTGGCGCTGCTCGCCATGGCTTATCGTGCCCGCGGCCACATGCCTCCGGTGGGTAAGGCCGCAAAGCTCCAGCGCCCTGAAGGCGCGTTCACGAACCTCATCATAATCCAACGCATTGCGGAAAAAGCGAAAGGAACTGGACAGGCGCGACTGGGCCCCGAGCCAGCAATTTTCAAGACAGGTGAAATCCGTAAACAGATTTGTCTTTTGGTAAGAGCGGCCAATCCCCATCTGCGATACACGGTCGACCGGGGAGCGGGTAATATCCACGCCCCTGAACATAATCTCGCCTGCCGTTGGCTCAAGATCGCCCGAAAGCAGGTTGATCAGCGTGGTCTTGCCGGCGCCGTTGGGCCCGATAATGGCGTGAATTTCACCGGGCATGAAATCTATCGTGACGTTTTGAACGGCGTGAATGGCGCCGAAGGATTTTGTCAGGGCGCAGGTTTGCAACAGAGGCTCTGCCATCAGGGCTCCTCCCCTGGAATCTTGTTTTTGGCCGCAGGCGGATTTGTCCCGCCGCCAGATGGTCTGAAAACCCCGCTCAGCAATTTTGCACCCCTGGCGCCAAGACCCGCAATACCGTTGGGAAGGAAAAGTACAACCGCGATCACGAACACCCCCATGAGAAGCAGCCAGTGATCCGTCATATCCTGAAAACTGTCCTCCATCAGCCCCATGGCGAAAGCGCCGAGCACCGGGCCGTAAAGGGTCCCGATGCCGCCAAGGATAACGGTCATCAAAATAAGGCCCGATTCATGCCATCCCAGATGCGCCGGGCTGACAAAGCCGCTGAATGTCGCCTCAAGAAAGCCGGCGAAACCGGCCAGCGTGCCGGAGATGATAAAGCTCACCAGCTTGTAGCGTCGGGTATTGAACCCCAGCGCCATGGTGCGCGCCTCATTGGCCTTGATGCCGCGGATCACCCGTCCGAAAGGCGCTTTGAGAAAGGTTGAAAGCAAAAGATAAACCAGCACCAGCGAGGCGAGCGTGAAATAGTAGAATGTGTGGGCGTTATCAAGATCGAGCAATTGAAAGGAGCCGATATTCACCGTTGGCTTGTGATAGATGAAAATACCGTCCGAGCTGCCGAGCGCTGTATTCTCGTTGAAAAAGTAATACAGCATCTGGGCAAAGGCGAGGGTGATCATGATGAAATACACACCCGAAGTGCGCACGCAAATCCAGCCGATGGCCAAAGCCGCCAAAGCGGAAGCCGCAAGGCAGGCAAGCAGCGCGAACCAGATGCTCACCGGCGCCGATTCAGGCGTGATAATGGCAAGAACATACCCCGCAAGCCCGAAAAAGGCGGCATGGCCGAAGCTGACCAGCCCCGTATAGCCGATCAGCAGATCAAGGCTCATGGCGAAGATGCCGAGGATCATCAGCCGGACCGCAAGTTCGGTATAAAACTCACTGCCCGCAAACGGGAAGGCGGCAAGGCCGAAAACACCGAGAAGCAACAGGAAGACAAGGGGTTTGCTATGGGTCATGCCGGTTTCCCGAACAGGCCCTGAGGCCGCCACATCAAAACAAACGCCATCAGCAGATAGACAATCATGGCGGCAAATTCGGGAAACAGAACCTGCCCGAACGTGTCGGCCAGCCCGATCAGCATGGCGCCCACGAACGCGCCCTTCACCGAGCCGATGCCGCCGATCACAATGACAACAAAGGAAATGATCAAAATCTGGTTGCCCATACCCGGATATACCGAGGAGACCGGCGCGCCGATCATACCGGCAAACCCGGCCAGTGCCGCGCCAAGAGAAAACACCAGCGCAAAATTCCAGCCGATATTGATGCCAAGCGCCCGCGTCATTTCACGGTTGCTGGCCCCGGCACGAATGATCATGCCCAGTTTCGTGCGCCCGATGACAAAATACATCCCTGCCGCAACCAGCATGCACATGAAGGAAATAAACAGCCGGTAATGGGGATAGACCAGCGTTTCGGTCAGCCGCACGGAACCGGAAAGGATTTCGGGAACGCGAACGCTGTAAAAATCGCTGCCCCAGAGGATTTTTTGCATTTCATTGAAAATCAGGATCAGACCATAGGTCAGCAAGACCTGATGCAGATGATCGCGGTGATAAAGAAAGGAGATTGCAAAACGCTCGATGGCCAGACCGATAACCAGCATGATCGCAATTGCCGCCGTGATGGAAACAAACAGATTATCGGTAATCCCCATGAGCCAGTACACCAGATAGGCCCCGATCATGTAAAACGCGCCATGGGCAAGATTGATAATCCCCATAATGCCGAAAATCAGCGTCAGACCGCTGGCGACAAGGAACAGCATGAAGCCGTATTGAACGCCGTTGAGAACCTGAATGAGGAAAGTTGTGAAATCCATGGGAAGCAGGAAGTATCCAGATGACAAGGAGCACAGGGGCCCGGGAAGAAGCGCGGGCGCAAGACTACGTTTGTCGCGAAATGCAGGCAACCGTAAACCGGCTCTTACTGTGAAAAAATACACTCTCTTGCGCAACGCAGCCCCTCCCGCAACCCTGGCAAGATCGCGGGAGCGCTGTTTTCAAGCCCTTTTTAAAGCCGGGCTGAACATTCAGACCATTTTGCAGCCCTTTGCCGGGTCTTCAAGCTGTTTGGCGGCCACGCCCAGAAGCTTCTGCTCGCCGTTTTCGACCTGGCGCACATAGATGTCCTGAATCGGGTTATGCGCTTTTGACATTTTCCACGACCCGCGCGGGCTGTCGATAACCGCCACCTCCATGGCCTTGATAAGATCAGCGGTCGCGCCCGCATCCCCTTTCACCGCGTCAAGCGCCTGAATAAGAAGCGAGCCGGTGTCATAGCCCTGAACCGCGAACACATTGGCCGCCTTGCCGGTAGCCTTTTTATAGGCGGCGCGGAAGGCCTTGTTGGCAGCGTTGTCCAGCGTGTCGGCATAATGCAGGGTTGTTTTGATACCCTCTGCCGCCGCTCCGGCCGCCTTGGCGACGCCCTCGGTCAAAAAGCCCGGCCCGTAAAGCGTAATCTTGTCTTTCAGCCCGGCCGCGGCGTAATCTTTAAGAAATTTTGCCGCGCCGCCGCCGGAAAAGAATGAGAATACCGCATCGGGTTTCAACGAGGCAATCTCGGCCAGATGCGCCTGGAAATTCACCTTCGGGAACGGAATCAGGATTTCCCTGACCACCTTGCCGCCTCCTTTCTCAAAGGCCTCCTTGCCCGCCGCCATCATCTGAATGCCGGCGCCGTATTTCCACGAAATGGTAACGGCGGTTTTATGCCCTTCTTTAGCCATCAGCTCGCCGCCCGGATAGGCCGGTTGCCAGTTGCTGAACGAAGTACGGAAAATATTGGGCGCGCATAATGGGCCGGTGACCGCGTTCGAGCCCGCATTGGGCACGATCATGATCGGTGTTTTGCGTTTGCCGATGATTTTGGCCATCGCCGCCGCAATGCCCGAGTGCACCGGACCGACGATGAAATCAACATTGTTCTTCTTGATCAGCTTGTTGGTATTGGTCGGTGCCTTGGGAACCGACATCTCGCTGTCAATGGCGATATACTCGACCGCACGGCCGCCAAGTTTATCGCCCGCTTGTGCAATCCGGAGTTTCATCGCATCGGTTATCGAGTTCCCGAGCATGGCGTAAGTGCCTGAATATGGAAGCAGAATTCCAATCTTGACGGGTGCGGTGGCGCCAATGGCAAAACGCACCGGCACAAAACTGCTGACCGCGGTAAGACCGGCAAGCGCACCTGCGCCTTTGATAAACCTGCGGCGTGAATTATCTGACATATTGCTCATGTTAACTCCCCATGGTTGTCAAGTTCTGACTTATTATGGCTGGTCTTTGACGCACAGCCCTTTTTCAGCCCGGCAAACCCTGCCCGTGCGGTCATTGCAAGACACACAGCCAAGTATCATAGCTTTTTACAGTTCCGTATTTTAAAAGAACCTCCGGGCTACGCGAATGATGAGGATATGTTAGGGCGATATAACAATTGCGTCCATAACAAAAAACAAGAATTCGGTACGCAATTGCCAGTTTATGCATCTATTTAGAAGACGTCTAATGCACAACCCGGTAATATTAGAAATCAATAATACATAAAAACCGGCGGAATATTACCGCAACCGGTACAGTTTGCATGAAACAGCGCAGTCCGCGCCCTTTAAAGCACTTCTTAGAAAAACGGGAACCGGTTTTCTAAGAAGTGCGGCAACAACAAAGAGTTAGAGCCCGGTTTTGATTCAATCAAAACGGATACTCTAACGCAGCTTGAAACGCTGCACCTTGCCGGTTGCGGTCTTGGGCAAATCCTCAACAAAGCTCAACCAGCGCGGGTATTTGTATTTTGCCAGCCCTGACTTGCAATGCTGCATCAGCTCTTCGGACAATTGCTCATCCGCCTCAACACCGTCCCTGAGCACGACAAAGGCGGCCGGTTTGACCAGATTGGCATCATCGGCGCGCCCCACCACCGCCGCTTCGAGCACCTTGGGATGTTCGATCAGCCGCGCCTCGATTTCAAACGGCGAACACCAGATGCCGCCGACCTTGAGCATATCATCATTGCGGCCGCAAAAATGATAATAGCCCTCCGCGTCTCTGAAATAGGTATCGCCGGTATCAAGCCAGCCGCCGATCATGGTGGCGGCGGTTTTTTCCGGGTTGTTCCAGTAGCGCCCGGCGGTCGAGGCGCCCTTTATCATCAGTCGGCCGCTTTGCTCGCCGGTGATTTCTTCTCCCGCATCATCGAGGATGCGCGCCTCATAGCCGGGAACAATTTTCCCCGATGAGCCGGGTTTTATGTCATCCGTCCGGTTGGAGATGAAAATATGCAGCGCTTCGGTGGAGCCAATGCCGTCGAGAATGGAAACCCCGGTTTTTTCCAGCCAGCGGCGGTAAATATCACCCGGCAGGGCTTCTCCGGCTGAAACGCAGCGGCGCAGACCGGCAAAATGGCGCGGGTCGGCCTCAAGCGCCTGCAACTGTGCGGCGTAAAGGGTCGGTACGCCAAAAAATATGCTGGGTTTGAAGCGCTCGATTACCTCAAACGTGCTTTGCGGCGTCGGCGGTCCGGGCAGCAGCACCGCGCTGGCTCCGGCCCATAGCGGAAAGGTCATGCCGTTGCCAAGCCCATAGGCAAAAAACAGCTTGGCGGCGGAAAAACACACATCATCCTCGCGCAGCCCGAGAATATCCATGGCGTAATACTGGCTGGTAACCACCATATTGGCATGGGCGTGCACCGTGCCTTTCGAGCGCCCGGTGGTGCCCGAAGAATAGAGCCAGAAGCAATCGGATGATGCGCTTGCCGGAGCGGGTTCAAGCGTGGGCGAGGCATTTTTGATGCATGATAGCAGTGAGGTTTCATCGCCGGTGGTGCGCATGACATGGACGGGCTTGTGGCTGGTTGCTTTTAGTGCCGGTTCGACCTCATCGGCAAATTCGGGCGAATATACAAGCGCGGCGCAGGCGGAATCCTCGATCATATACTGAAAGTCTTTGGCGCGCAGGAGAGTATTGAGCGGCACCGGCACCTTGCCCGCCTTGATCGCGCCCCAGAACACATAATAAAATTCCGGCGCATCCTTGATTATCATCAGGACCCGCTCGCCGGCGGCAATTCCCATAGCGTTGAGGCAATTGCCAACCTTATTGACATTGAGGGCAAGCTCACCGTAACTCACCCGCCCGCCGGTAGCTGAAAATATCGCTGTTTTGTCGCCGCGGCCCTCATCAAGATGGCGATCGATAAAGGGAACCGCGACATTGAAATTATCGGCAAAGGCCAGCCCGGCAGGGCTGGTGGAGTTATCTATGGTTACGGTGTGATCCTGCATTTTTCCCCCGGTCGCGTTATGTGCCTATGAAGCCATTGCGAGCTGGCCCAGCCGCGCCAGTTTCTGATGGCGAAAAGCGCCCCAGATCGCGGCGCCGATGGCGCCGGCGAAGATGGAATCTTCATGATTGATAACTTTTATTGGCAGTTTCGCCCTGGCAAGGGCATCTTCAATGGCGGCCAGCAGACCGCTGTCGAGCGCCAGCCCGCCGGTCAGCATCACGGTGCCGTCCCTGACCTTGCTGGAGCGCAGTAATTTCACCAGTCGCTGGGCCATGGATTCGTGAATGCCGCGCAGGATATTGGGGGTCGAAATTTGCCGAGAAACCATGTTGATGACATCGGTTTCGGCCAGAACAGCGCAAATGCTGCTGACTTTTTCCGGATTATCGGCCTGCTGTGACAACGGGCCGATTTCCTCTTGTGAAATGCCCAGATAGCGGGCGATATTTTCGATAAACTGCCCCGAGCCCGAGGCGCACTGGCTGGTCATCTTGTAGCCCAGAACCTTGCCGCGCCCGTCGATGTGGATGGCGCGTCCATGCAGGGCGCCAATATCGAGTATCGAGCGCGCCTCGGGTACAAGGTGGATGCCGCCGCGGGCATGGGTGGTCATCGAGTAAAAATGCCCGGTGGTAAAATCGAGCGTCTCGGCCTCGCCGGTGGTGGCCAGATAGGCGACATCTTCATGGCGTATGCCTGATACTTCAAGGACGTGCTCATAGGTCTGCCGGGCGAGCTTTAACGGGTCGCGCTGGCGCACGCGCTCGGTCTGCTTGGCAAGGCATTGGTGCCTGTCGCCCTCATGGCTGAATATCACCGCCTTGACCGCGCCGGTGCCGACATCAAGTCCCGCTGTAATCATCTTTTCTGCTCCCTTTTAATTCTCGCCATTTGCCGAACGGCGGGCAAAGGCCGCCGCGCCGAGCGCGCCGGTATAGATGGAGTTGGGGTCAATATTAATTGTCATATCGCCATAGTTTTCTACCACCAGTTTTTTAAGCTCGCGCACCGCCGAGAGGTTGTTGGCAACCCCGCCGGTAAAGGTGAACTCGTTGCTGATACCGCCCGAGCGCGAAATGATCGACATGGCGCGCAGCACAATGGCGCGGTGCAGCCCGCCGAGAATATCCGAGCGCTCCTCGCCGAGCGCCAGACGGTCGCGCAGCTCCGCGCCCGCAAACACGGTGCAGGTGGAGTTGATGCGCACCTTTTTCTTGGCCTTCAGTGCCAGCGGCCCAAGCTCATGCACTCCCATATTCATCTCATCGGCGATATAACCCAGATAGCGCCCGCAACCGGCGGCGCAGCGATCATTCATCTGGAAATTTTCAACAATACCGGCATCATCGATCTGGATGCCTTTTGTGTCCTGGCCGCCAATGTCAAGAACCGTGCGGGTGCCGGGATACATCATATGTGCGCCAAGCCCGTGGCAGAGGATTTCCGAGCGGATATGCTCTTTGGGAAAGGGCAAGGTCACCCGGCCATAACCGGTGCCGACCACATAAACCTCGTTGATGACAATGCCAAGCGCGGCCAGCAATGCCTGTCTGATCTCCTCCAGCCGGGCGGCAACGGGCAGCATGACCGGGGCAACACGGTCCAGTGCCGCTTCAAACTTGCGCTGCAAATCGCCCGAAGGCGGCCGGTTTTCCACCTCGATGATGGATTTGTCATAAATATTGAGCAGGATATCAAACGGCAGCTTTGCCTGCTTGCACAGTTTTTCACCAATATCCATAAAGCGCGAGCCGGCAATATCGCGAAAAAAATCCGATTTGCGCCTTGCGCCCGGCTCATACATTTTGGCAGCCTCGGTGGCAATGCGGCGGATGGTTTCGCTCAAAGTCTCGCTGATGGGTTTTTCCATCCCCGCCACCCTCGGGCCTGAGATATAATTGAAGCAGGTCTGGTGCAAATCCTCCAGTTGCTCCAGAAACTGCTCAAGCCGGAAGCTTTGCTCCAGACGGTCGAGAAACACATCGCCACCGATATTATCAAGCCCCCTTGCCTCAAGCTCACGCTGAAAAAGCGTCAGTCTTGCCGAAATAACCGCTTCTTGCTTGGCGACCGAGGTTGCGGTTTCGTAATTGGAGCGCGAATTGGTTATGCCCTTGCCCAGTGTGCCCAGATTTTCATCAAGGATCATCGCCTTGGTGGTTGTCGAGCCCAGATCAATGCCGATAAAACAGTCCATATTGCTCTCCTAGGCCGCCCGGGTGGAGCCGCCGGCGCGGCGTTTCTGGTCGATCATCTGGAAATAGCTCTCAAGGCGGTTCTTGATATTCGAAGCCGAGAAATAGCGTGGGTCAACCAGATCGGATTCAACAAAGGCGGCCGGTTTGCCGGTGCGCTTTTCAATCTCGCGCATCATCAGTAACTGCCCGGCAGAAAAGCTGTTGCAACTCTTTATCGAATTGGTCAAAAACCCGTCGGCGTTATACTCGTCCATATAGGTTTCGATCATTTTGACCCGCTCAGGCAGGTTGCGATTGGTGTAGCAGCCGAGGCAATATTCGGCCAGACTCTCAAGCGGGCGCGAGGGGTCGTGGCGGAAACCGTCATAATCATAAACCCCGCCGACCTTGGTGTAGGTGCTGGCGACAACCACCGCGCCTTCATCATAGAACATCTTCCAGAAATCGCGGAAACTCGTCCAGTTGGGCGGGCCTTCAACGACAAGGCGGTATTTTTCCTCTCCCAGATCGCCCTCGGGGGTTATCGGCCCCTTGCCGAGTGCGATGCGCTGCTCGATCTCGCCGCGCAGCAGCTTGTAATAATCGATTGCATCTTCAGTGCCGCGAAAGGCGGTGAATATGGGGCCGATATAATAAACCCCGCCGAAATAGGCATCGATCGGCGAAGGGGTGTTTTTGGCGCTCTGCATGATCCAGACAAAATCATCCTCTGCTTTTGCCGAGCGGGCGAGGTTTTCGCGCAGGCGGTCAATGTCGAATTTAACGCCGCTCACCCGCTCCAGCGCCGGGATAACCTCTTGCTTGAGCTGTTTGACGACATAATCACGCATGTTTTTGCTGACCTTGCCATCGCCTTCATAAGGGACCTGCAACATCACGGTTTCGCAGCCATATTCGTCGCGCAAAAGTTCGAACCATTTCATGAAGGTAAAACAGCCGGTATAAGAAAGCAGCAGCAGATCTGGCGAAGGCAGGGGCTTGCCATTGGGCGCAATCGCACCCTTGGCCATATAGCCGATATCGGATTTGACATAGGTGCAGACATCTTCCGAATGGCCACGTTTTTCCGCCTCGAGGATCATGCCACCCGATTTCTTGCGCATGCCGTTTTGAATGGCGTTGATCTCGGGCAGGTTGTTGAGCATGTCGAAACACATGATCAACTCATTGAGATTACCCGGCACATAGGTCGAGACCACCCTGGCGCCGGTCTGGGGGGCACTGGTCAGTTTCTCATAATTGGAGGCGATCATTTCTTTTTGCTTGAGCATGGAAAGCTCTTTTATCGCCTCGCGCGGGGCCGTTTTTTTCATTATATTCCGCTCCATAGTTTGATCGAATCGGCAAAGGCCCCGGCCTGTTCGCGAATGGGCTGCATCTGGCCGGAATTTTCGGCATACTTAAAAGCAATATTAGGAATATTTTCCTTGTCGATGGCGTTGGCCAGCATCGGGCGATCGAGAAGCGCCGGATCGCAAAAGCTGGGTGCGGCGAAAATCACACCCTCGGCGGCGCGCGATCTGACCATATTGATCAGGAATTTGCCCTTCTCGGCCGCAACCGGCTCATATTTCGCCGCCGTTTCCACCGAATGGTGCAAAAACGCCGCACTCAGATTCTCCAGTGGATCGCCCGCAAGCGGCACATCATCAAGCAGCCAGCGGGTTACCAGCATGAAATCATCATCGACGATATAACAGCCTGCCATCTCGATGGATTTCACCAGATTGAGCGGTGGCTGCTCGCAAAACGAGCCCTGGAGCACGATGCGGCAATTGTCCCGCATGGGCCGCTCCTGCGCCTCGGCGGCGGCAAGATAGGCGCGCATGAGCTCGCTATGCTCTTCAACGGGCAGCACCATCCCGGCGCGCATGAGAAGGTAAACCTCCGGCGAAGGGGCCTTCCACGGGGTCCTGGCCCTGAAATCATAGACCGCATTCACCAATTGCCGGTTTTCGTTATAAACCGCGATAGAGCGCCGCAGAGCCTCATCGGTGATCCTGACGCCGCCCATCTCCTCCAGGCCGCTTCTGAGTTCCTTGAGCTCATTCACATAATAAACCCCGCCCAGATCATCGCGGTAGTTCTGCGGCACATCGAAATAGCGCACATAGGTTTCCGGCTTCATCAGCTTCCACATGCCCGAAAGATTGCGGATCACATCACAAATGCTCGGAAACAGCATGGCATCGACAAAATCCAGCCGCCCGGTGATGGAAAGCTCAATGGTTGAGCGCGGGATGCGGCAGATATAGCTCTGGTAATAGGCGTCGCCGTGGATAACTTCCATATTCTCGCCGCCGCCCAGAACCCCCAGCGCCATCATGCCGCCGGCATGGATAATCTCGCGCGGCACATAAACCGGCATATAGCCGACCACCTTGCGCTCGGCCTTCTTGTCTTTCCACTCCCGGGCGGCGGTAAAATCAATATCTTCAAACAGCTCGCGGCAATACTCGAAAATGACCTCGGTGGTATCAAATTTTTTGTCCGACATGATTTTACCGGTGTTTCCATATGGCGCTGCGTTTGGCGAGGAAGGCAGCGAGCCCCTCATTTGCATCTGCGGTTTCCATCAACTCATCAAGATAGAGTTTCTCAAGCCCCTCCAGCCTCGCCTTGACCCTGGCGGCAAAGGCGCCGCGCGCCGCCTTGACGCTGAAACGCAGCGAGGAGGCGCTGAGCGGCGCAAGATGCGTGTCGAAATAGGCCAGCGCCGCGGCCTCCGGATCACCGCTGGCCTCAACCGCGAGGCCGATCCGCGCCGCTTTTGCGCCGCTGATGCTGTGCCCGCTGGCCAGCAGGTCTTCGGCATGCATCTGCGCAACACGTTCGGGCAGCAAAGCGCTCGCCGCGGGGGCAAAAACGCCCAGCCTGATCTCCGGCTGGCCAAAACGGGCCTCGGGCGAGGTGAATATCAGCCCGCCCGCCGCCGCCAGCTCAAATCCGCCGCCAAGACACTGCCCGTTTGCGGCAACCAGCAGCGGCACCGGGCAATCCAGCATCTGGCCGATCAGCCCGTGCAGGGCGCGCAGCATAGCGGCGCACTGGCCGGGAAGATGTTCCTCAACGCTGGCGCCAAAAGAAAAATGCAGCCCCTCATGATCGAGCAAAACGCCGCGCAAATCAGCCTTTGCCGCGACGGAGCCAAAAGCATCGCTCAAGGCCTTTGTCATCTCGCCATCAATAATATTGCCCTTGGGCCGCGCCAGACGCAGGCGCAAAAGCGCCTCATCGCGATCAAGCCATATTTTAAGCGGACCGCTCATATTTCTAGCTGTCATCCTTTGCCCGCGGCATCAGGGCCTCGGTCAAATCATCCGTCCAGGGAGTGCCTTTGGCCAGGGCCTGACGCAATTCGACAAAATCAATCTCGCGCCCTGTCTCGCGGGTGCCCTCGTTAAAAGCGCGGAAACCGGCGCGGGCCTCGGTCATCATATTGAGCGCCAGCCAGGCGCGCGAGCCGGCCTTGTTGCGGTTCCACGATTCAAGCTTGGGCTTGCGCAACTCTTCCAGCGTTTTGGTGGTGCAATCGGGGAATGTCATCAGCAGCTTGGCGCAAAGCTCCTCGACCTTTTCATCAAGCCGGGAAAGATCAACCTCGCCGCGTTTCAAAAGCGCCTTGCCTTCACGAAGCGCCGCTCCGGTCTTGGGTGCGCCGTGAATGATACGGCCGAAATCATCGAGCATTTTATCAGTCACCACGAGCGGGTTGGGAACAAATTCGCCATTGACCTTTAGCGCCGGGACAACATCCATTATAACGCCGAGCCGGCAGGCCTGATGCGCCGAAAACGGCTCGCACAAAACTCCCGAAACCATCGCCTGCTCGCAGCCGATCATCACGGGCAGAAAATCGGTTGAACCGCCGATAGGGGCAGAGCCGTGCTTGGGCCCGGCCTGGCCAAAGCGCGCCAGATCCTGCGCGATGGAGAAATCACAGGCCATGCCAATCTCCTGACCGCCGCCGATGCGCATGCCGTTGACGCGGCAGATCACCGGCTTGTCGCAGGTGAGAATCGAGGTGACCATTTCATTGAAAAGCCATATATACTGCCGGTATTCCTGCGGGTTTCCGGCGTAATATTCGGCATATTCCTTGGTGTTGCCACCGGTGCAAAACGCCTTGTCGCCAACCCCGGTAAAGACAACCGCCACAACATCGCGCGAGTTGGAAGCTTTTTGAAAGGCCAGAATAACCCCCTTGACCATCTCGGTGGTATAGGAGTTGTACTGTTTCGGGTTATCGAGCGTAATCCAGGCGTTATAGAGCCCCTCGGCCAGTACGCCGTCCGGGGTTTTGGCGGGGCGTTTTTCATACAAAACGCCCGGCATAACGGTTCCGGCAACAAGATTATGGTCGAACAATTCATCCGGCGCCGTTTTGGCGATAACCGATTTAACGTCATTGGTCATGGTGGTGGGTGGTCCTCATGATCTATTTGGGTTCAGGGAATGAGAATGGCGCGCTTTTGCAGCTTGTGGTTATGAGCCGCATCGAAAATTTCATTGATCTTATCGAGCCGGTGATGCTCGATAAAGGGGGCGAGGCAGACCCGGCCTGAAAGCACCAGATCAAGCGCGCCGGGGTATAAATCGGGCGGGCAGCCCCAGTTGCCCAGCGCCCGGGCGTGAAACGCCATCAGATTGGAGAGGCGGATTTCAATCTTGTCCATGGTGAAACCGACAACGCTTAACGTGGCCCCGTGCACCAGCAGGCCAAAAGCCGAAAGCTGCCCCGCCGCCGTGCCCGAGCATTCAAAAATACACCAGCCGGTCGCAGCAAGCCCCCTCTCGCGGGCAAAGGCGAAAATGGCCTTTTTCAAATCCCGGCCGCCAATTTCCCTCGCATTGAAGGTCTTGGCGGCGCCAAAATTTTTCAGGCTGGCAAGCTTTGCCTCATCAACGTCAATGGCGACAACAACCGCGCCAAGGGCTGCCGCCACCTGAACCGCATAGCCGCCAACACCGCCGGTGCCGATAACAATCGCCAGAGCGCCGGGCGCAACCCCGGCCTGAACCGCCGCCTGATAAGGGGTTGTCACCGCATCGGCCACCACACTGAGATCGGCCAGAGCAAGCCCGGCGCTTTTCAGGCGGCCCTCATCAACGGGGCAAAGCCCGGTGGCGGGAACGCGGATATGGCTGGCAAAGCCGCCGTTGATATCATTACCGGGCATTTTTTGCTGGCGGCAGATGGTGGCGCGGCCGCTTTTGCACAGATCGCACTCACCGCACGGAATGACCGCCGGAATGATAACCGCCCTTCCGGTCCATTTTTCAGCGCCCTTGCCGACTTCAACCACCCGGCCGCTAATTTCGTGGCCAAGGGTCAGCGGCAATTCGTGATTGGTGCGCACCCCGTCATAAAGGAAGCCCAGATCCGTATGGCAAACACCGCAACCGGCAATCTCGACAATCACCTCGCCCGGACCAGGAGCATCAAGCGAAAAACCGGATTTGACCATCGGCCTGCCCACGCCGGTCATTTGCCATCTTTGCGCCTGAATTGTCATTGCCGCCACCCCTCCCAAAGCGTCTGGTCAATTAATTCAACAAAACGGTACTCTAATGCCTGTTTAACCGCGAGTCTATTTCTTTCCTGCCGGTAAAGTGCATATTTTAAGGTGTAGGTGGATGATTAATTAGACCTTTTCTAATTTCCACATTGGCCGCAATCCCTTTATCAGTTACGGATACCGCGCTATAAACTCTCTGGATCAAGGCGTTTTATGAAAGAAAAGCAAATGGATACAAGCTTTCATTTTGAGGGACAAAAGGCCATCGTTACCGGCGGGCTGCGCGGCATCGGCCGTGCCATTGCCGATGCGCTTACCCGCTGCGGTGCGCAGGTACATGTCTTTGATATTGGCTCCGGGGGGGTGCAAGACGGCGATACGGATATTTCTTTTCACACCGTGAACATTGCCGATCCTGAAGCCGTGACAAAGGCGGTCGCAACCCTGCCGGAACCGGCAAGCCTGCTGGTCAACAATGCCGGCATCACCCGCGACCGGACAATCGCCAAAATGAGCGATGCCGAATGGTCCGATGTCATAACGGTTAATCTGGGCGGTGCTTTTAACATGATCCGCGCCGCAGCGCCGCAAATGGGTGCGCGCGGCTATGGCCGCATTGTCAATATTACCTCGATAAACGCCCTTCGCGGTAAATTCGGCCAGGCCAATTACACCGCCGCCAAGGCCGGGCTGATCGGGCTGACCAAAACCGCGGCGCGCGAATTTGGCCGCAAGGGGGTCACGGTCAACGCCGTTGCGCCGGGTATGGTGATGACCGATATGGCCAAAGCCCTTCCGGAAAAAATCCTTGAATCCTCCCGCGCCGAGAGCATCAGCGGCGAGCTGTGCACCCTCGAAGACATTGTTTACGGTACCTTGTTCCTGCTTTCAAAAGACGCCGGGATGATCACCGGTGAGGTTCTTCGTATTGATGGCGGGCAATATATTTAGAGCGCTTCTTAGAAAAGTGGGAACCGGTTTTCCGATAAGAAGTGCGGCTCTAACGGTCAATATCAAAATGAATCGCATTATTGTCCATTTCCACTTCCCGCACATAATTTTCATGGCGTAAAATCAGGCCGCGTGCGCCCTGATCGCCTTTGAGCGCTTGCATTTGCGAAAAAAAATACCGGTCCCACAACACCGGATTGCCGCGCCGTCCGGCAAAGACGGGAACACAGATCAGCGCGCCCTCTTCACGATTATGAGCCTCAAGCAGCCGGTCGAGGTCGGTTGCGCACAAGCCGGGCATATCGGCGAGGCAGATGAGGGCGGCATCAATTTGCTCCGGCAGGGCGCTCAGCCCCGCCTGCAGCGAGCTGCTCATTCCTTGCGCATAATCAGGATTATGCACCGCCCTGATCGCAAAGGGGGCAAGCACGCTTTCGATCAAATGCGCCTCATATCCGGTGACAACGATAACCAGATCAGCGCTTGAAGATTGCGCCGCCTCCAGACAATGCACAACCAGCGGCTTGCCCTTGTACTCGCGCAGCAACTTGTTCTGCGCCCCGGCCCGCCTTGACATCCCGGCGGCCAGAATAATAATCGCCTTAGCGGGCATGATTTTGCATCTGGATGATTTCAGCCAGAACAGCAACCGCGATCTGATTTGGCGTTGCTGCGCCGATATCAAGCCCCACGGGGCCATGAATTCGGTCCAGAACAGCTTTTGACAAACCGGTTTTTTTCAGCCGTTCAAGCCGTTTGCCGTGACTTTTGCGGCTTCCCAGCGCCCCCACGTAAAAGCACCCCGCTTTCAGCGCTGCTTCAAGTGCAATATCGTCAAATTCGGGATTATGCGAAAGCGCGGCCAGCGCATCACCGGGTTGAAGCTTGAGGCGTTCAAGCGCCGTGTCAGGCCAGGCAACAACAAGCCGGATACCGGGAAAACGCGTGGCCGTGGCAAAAACCGGACGCGGATCAATTACGCTCACATCAAACCCGCTGCGGCGCGCAAGCGCGCCAAGCCGGAGCGCGATTTCTACCGCACCGACAAGAATCAGCCTTACAGGCGGATCAAAACGCTGCACGAAAAAGCACGCCTCCTCTTCCCTGATAATCAGCGCGCCCGTGCGGCATGTTTGCGCCGCCACAAGGCAGTGGCGGGAAAATGAATCATCCCCTGCTATGATTTTCCGCCGCTCGCCTGTGTCCAGATCAACAGCTGTCACAAAAGGCCTCCCGGATATGCACGAGGCTACAAAAGAAGTATTTCTCTCACGGTGCAGCGTCACCCTGAAATTGCCGCCGCAGGAAAATTCGCTCAGCAGGGACCGCACCCCGCCCGGATCAAATTCCAGACCGCAATATTTTTCGCCCTTTGCCATCATCTCAAGGGCTTCGGTAATAATTTCCGCTTCCATGCAGCCGCCCGAAACCGCGCCGCAAAAATCACCGTTATCACAAATTGCCATCATGGAACCCACCGGCGAGGGTGATGAACCAGGCGCTTCAACCAGCGTTGCCAGAACAATTTCCCGGCCCTCCTCAAGCCATCTCATCGCTCTTTGCGCAATATCCACACTCTCTGTCATACCTGTCTCAGATCCGCCGCAGCGACACTTTGCTCCTGCTTGTCCCCAATACAAAAACATGTTCATATGAGCAAAACCGGCGCGGAAAGAGAAGAAAAAATCATGACCAAGACGATTTTGGCTCTCAAGGTCAATGGCAGGCCCCGCGAAGACGCCGCCGGGTCAAATCTGCTTCTTGTCGATTATCTGCGCGAAACGCTTGGCCTTACGGGGACAAAAACCGGCTGCGATGGCGGCGAATGCGGCGCCTGCACGGTGCTCGTTGACGGCCGGCCGGTTCTTTCCTGCCTCACTCTGGCGCGGACATGCGAGGCAAAACATGTCGAGACCATCGAAAGCGGCGCGCAAAACGGCCGGCTCTCACATCTGCAAAGGGCATTTCATGAGTATCTTGGCGCCCAGTGCGGCTTTTGCACCCCGGGGATGATCATGGCGGCGGAGGGGCTCTTGCGCCGCATTTCACTGCCCGATGACCCGGCCAAAAACGAGGCGCTGATCCGCACCGCCCTTGGCGGCAATCTGTGCCGCTGCACGGGGTATGTCAAGATCATCGAAGCTGTGCGCGAAGCGGCGCAAATGGGAAAGAACAAGTGAGCGGGTCGAAAAAAATGGCCGGAGCGCGCATGGCGCTCATTGACGGCATCGAAAAGGTTACCGGCGCGGCGCGCTACACAGCCGATCTTGTGCCGCGCGGCGCTCTTGCCGGAGCCATTTTCCGCTCGCCCTTCGCCCATGCGCAGATTGTCTCACTGGATGTCTCAAAGGCCCGCCAGCTTCCCGGCGTGGTTGCGGTCATCACCGGCGATGAGTGTGACAAGACCTATGGTGTCCTGCCCATCGCAATGAATGAATACCCGCTGGCCAGAGACAAGCTGCGTTATCGCGGCGAACCGCTGGCGGCGGTGGCGGCGGTTGATCTGGCAACGGCACAAAAAGCCTGTAGCCTGATAAAACTGAAGGTACGCGAGTTGCCCGCATATTTTGACGCTGATGCGGCCTGTGCCGCCGGGGCGCAGGTTCTGCATGATGACCGGCCCGGAAATATCGCCCGTGATGTGCATCATGAATTCGGCGATATCAAAAAAGGCTTCGCCGACGCCGATTTCGTGCTGGAAGAGAGTTTCTCCTGCGCCGAGGTCACCCATGCTCATATGGAGCCCCATGCCTCACTGGCCGAATATGACCCCGAGCGCGGCCGCCTCACCCTTCATTCGGTCACCCAGGTGCCATATTATGTGCATCTGACCATCGCCCGCTGTCTTGAAATGGACGCCTCGCAAATCCGGGTGGTCAAGCCCTTTGTCGGCGGCGGCTTCGGGGCGCGCACCGAAACGCTGAATTTCGAGATTATCGCCTGTCTGCTGGCGCGCGCCGCTGGCGGGCGGGTTGCGCTCGAACTAAGCCGCGAGGAAACCTTCCTCACCCATCGCGGGCGGCCGCAAACACGGGTAAAAATGAAACTGGGGCTGACGAATGACGGGCGTATTCTGGCTTGTTCATGCCAGACTTGGCAGACCGGCGGCGCTTATGATGGCTATGGCATCGTAACGATTTTATATGCCGGTGCGCTGCTGAACGGCATATACAATATCCCGAATGTCAAATATGACGGCTACCGGATTTACACCAACACCCCCTCATGCGGCGCCATGCGCGGTCATGGCTCGGTCAATGTCCGTTTTGCCTTCGAAGCCCTGCTTGACCGGGCGGCGGAAAAACTCGGGATGGACGCTTTTGCCCTGCGGCGCAAAAATCTTCTCAAAACGCCCATACGCACCATCAATGATTTGCGCATTGAATCCTATGGCCTGCCCGCAGCGCTGGACTGGGTTGAAAAGGCCAGCGGCTGGAAAGAGAAGAAGAAAAAGAAAAAACCCGGCCACGGCATCGGGCTGGCCTGCTCGCATTATGTCAGCGGCGCCGCCAAGCCGGTGCACTGGACCGGCGAGCCCCATGCAGTGGTTAACCTGAAACTCGATTTTGACGGCGGCATCACCATCGCCACCGGCGCGGCGGATATCGGTCAGGGCTCGTCAACCATCCTCGCCCAGGCGGTCGGCGAGGTTATGGGGCTGGGTTTCGACCGTCTCACCGTGATTGCCAATGACAGCCGCATAACTCCCAAGGACAACGGCTCCTACTCCTCGCGGGTCACCTTCATGGTCGGCAACGCAGCCGTTTCCGCGGCGCGGCGCTTAAAGGAAATCCTGACCTGCGCCGCCGCCAGAAAACTTGAGGCAAAGCCTGAAGACATTGAATGTCTGGGCGAGATATACCGCGTCTCGGGACGGCAGGATGAGGGGCTCGCCTTCAACGAGGTTGTAGCCGAAGCGCTCGTGGATGTAGGAACCCTGACCGTAAAAGGCACATTCACCGTACCGCGCGAATATCAGGGCGGCCGGTTTCGCGGCGCGGCGGTCGGACCCAGCATGGCCTATTCCTACGCCGCCAGCGTGGCCGAGGTCAGGGTCGATATGGCGACCGGGCTTGTCAGTGTGGTGAAAATCTGGGCAGCGCATGATTGCGGCTTTGCCATCAACCCGCTTTCCGTCGAGGGGCAAATTCAGGGCGGCGTCTGGATGGGTCTGGGACAGGCGCTGAGCGAGGAAACCCGTTATCACGAGGGCCTGCCGCTACATGCCAATATGCTGGATTACCGCGTCCCCACCATGGCCGAATCGCCGCCCATCGAGGTCCGGATCATTGAAAGCCTCGATCCCAACGGTCCCTTTGGCGCCAAGGAGGCCAGCGAAGGCGCGCTGGCCAGCATCATGCCCGCCATCGCCAACGCGGTCCATGACGCCACCGGCATCCGGTTTACCCAAATGCCGATTACACCGGACACGGTGCTGGACGCGCTGGCCAAAAAGGCGCGCCAGGCAATGCGGGGGAACCGGTCATGATCCCCCTGCCCCCTTTCAGCCTGCTGCGCCCCGACAGCCTCGATGAAGCGGTAAGGGCCGCATCGCAACACAAAGATGCGCGCTTTCTTGCCGGCGGCACCGATCTGATGGTCAATATGAGACGCGGTCTGCTCAAGCCTGCCTGTGTGATTGATCTTTCCAATATTGTCCAGTTGCACCGGATCACGTTTGGCGAGAAGGAAACCCGGATTGGCGGACTGGTTTCGCTGGCAAGGCTGACCCGGGAGCCGGAGCTTCAAATCCGCTATCCGGTAATCGCACAGGCCGCAGCGCAAATTGCCGCCCCGGCGCACCGGGAAATGGCCAGTCTGGCCGGAAATCTGTGCCTTGATACGCGCTGCGTTTTTTACAATCAGAGCGAATGGTGGCGCGGCACCATCGGCTATTGCCTTAAATATGACGGCGAGATTTGTCATGTGGCCAAATCCGGCAACACCTGCTTTGCCGCCTTCCACGGCGATCTGGCGCCGGTGCTGCTTGTGCTCGGCGCAAGGGTTGAGATCGTCGGAACTGAAGGGCGGCGGATCATTGACCTGCAAGAGCTTTATTCCGGCGACGGCAAAGCGCACCTGACCCTTAAGAGAGGCGAGATTCTCACTGCTGTTATCCTCAACAACCGCCCCGGAACAGTAGCCCGCTATGAAAAGGCGCGCATACGCAGCGCAATTGATTTTCCTCTCGCGGGCGTTGCCATTGCCCGCGCAAACCCCCTCAAAAACAAGGCCTGTTTGCAGATTGCGCTCACCGGGATCGACGTAAAACCGGTGCAGCTTGAAGGCGCGCCGCTCACCGTCAGCCTGCCGCTTTCAGACGAAGCAGAGGCCACGATCTGTAAACAGGTGACGCAAGCCATCCAGCCGATGCAAAGCAGCTTTTCGCCGCCCGGATACCGGCGCAAACTTGCTGTTAATCTCACCCGCCGTTTGCTGCGTGAAATGGCTCGGGAGTAAGCCTCAGCCCGGCCCCATGCCGAGAGCTTTGGCTGCAATCCGGCGCAAGCGAAAACGTTGCAGCTTTCCCGTGGCGGTCCGGGGCATTTCATCCAGATAGACAAAACGCCGCGGACATTTATAGATAGAAAGCTTGCTTTTCATCTCTTCAAGCAGGTTTTTTTCCAGCACCTCGCACCCAGGCGCCGCATCTTTCACAACAAGGCAAAGCGCCAGCCGGGTGAACCCGTCCGCGTTTTTCACCCCCACCGCCGCCACCTCATGAATATGCGGATTTTGCAAAACCGTATCTTCAATCTCCAGCGGGTTTAC
>JAJRYE010000050.1 GCA_024275895.1 Alphaproteobacteria bacterium
ATCAAAGTGGCGTGTTAAAAAAATATGCGGATCAGGTGGGGCCGGCGCGGTATGGCGCCGTGACCCATCCCGGCGGAAAGGCGGAAGTTGAGTGTTATGCGGATATCTAGTTTAATCAAATATGCAGGACGAGTGGCGGTGCTTGCGCTCGCCTTGCAAATTGTGCCCGGCGGGGTCGCAATCGGTGAAGCTGAGGCAAGTCTCTATGCCAAACCGAAAAGGGCGTTTGAGCAGGGCATCCGGGCGCTTAATTCCGGCAACCTGGCATCGGCGATCAAGGCGCTCGAATATGCGGCCAAGAAAAACCATTTCCGGGCCAAATATTACCTGGCCGGAATTTATGCCAAAAACTCGAACCCCTATACCAATCACGCCCGGGCCTTTGAGCTTTATCAGGAGATTGCCGATCAGCACGCGGAAGTTGATCCGGTATATAATCTGCGGGCACCCTATGTCGCCCGCGCCTTTGTCGAGCTTGCCCGCTATCTGAAGGTCGGCATTCCGAAAACAAATTTCGCCGCCGATCCCTCGCGTGCGGCCGCCTATCTCGACCATGCAGCAAAATATTTCGGTGACCGTGAAGCGCAGTTTGAGCTTGCAAAAATGTATCTTTCGGGCGAGGGCCTGCGTGAAAATGCCCGGCGCGGAACCCACTGGCTTTCACGGCTGGCGCGCAAGGGCCACGCCGAGGCGCAGGCATTTCTCGGTGATCTTTATGTCCGCGGCGATTATGTCCGCAAAAACCGGGTTCAGGGCCTGGCCTTTATCATGCTCGCTCTTGAGAATGCCGGCAACTATAACCGCCTCTGGATTGAAGAGCTTTATCAAAACGCCTATTGTCAGATCTCGGCCAAAAACCGTCTGAAAGCGACCCGCGTGGCCGCAAGCTGGCGTACCAAATTCAGCCGCTCCAGCCGCCGGGCCCGCACAGGCGGTTCCGGAGGGATCGATCACGGCTTTACCGAATTTCGCACAACCCGCACATGCCGCAATGGCGAGCTGGTGAAATTCCCATCTATTCCGGCGGCAACTCCGCCAGCCTCTGGTTCAGGTCAGCTTGATGTTCAGGCTTTGAAAAACAACTCGGCGCGCGGCACAATCCGCTACGGCACCGCCGGTTTCGGCCTGCACAATACCGGCACGCCGATCCCCCCTGCCGGGCGGTAGAAACTGTTTGTAACCGGTTGCAACTGGTTGCTCTGTCAGACAGCCTTCTAGATGGCTATCTAGACCGCCATCTAAATGGCAAGCTCGATCCAGATCGGTACGTGGTCGGAGGGTTTTTCCCAGCCACGTGTGAAGCGGTCGATCTGGCAGGTCTCAAGTCGGTCGGCGGCTTGCGGCGACAAAAGCAGGTGATCGATACGGATGCCGTTATCCTTGGCCCACGCGCCGCGCTGGTAATCCCAGAAGGTATAACAATGGTCGCGCGGATTGACGGCGCGGAAGGCGTCCGTCAGGCCGAGATTGACGATTGAGCGGTAGGCGGCGTGCGACTCCGGCCGGAACAGCGCGTCTCCCTCCCAGGCGGCCGGATCATGAACATCGCCGGGTGTGGGAATGATGTTGTAATCGCCCGCTGCGACAAAGCTCTCCTCATATTTGAGCACGTCTTCGATATGTGATTTGAGCCGCGCCATCCATTTAAGCTTATAGGGGAATTTGTCGCTGTCGACCGGATTGCCGTTGGGCAGGTAAATCGAGGCCACCCGCACCGCACCCGTCTTGGTCGAGATAACGGCTTCGAGATAGCGCGCCTGTTCGTCCGCATCATCGCCGGGCAGGCGTGGCATGACGTCGTCAAAGGCGTGTTTGGATAAAATGGCGACGCCATTGAAACCCTTCTGGCCGTGGGTGGCGACATTATAACCGAGCGCTTCGATTTCAGCCCTGGGGAAGTTTTCGTCAACGGATTTGACTTCCTGAAGACAGGCGATGTCGGGTTTGGTCTGGTCGAGCCAGATTTTCAGGTTCTCGATCCGGGCCTTGATGCCGTTGATATTCCAGCTTGCTATTTTCATGGGTATTAAATCGCATCAATTGCGGAAAATTGGCAGGGTATGGAGAGGAATATCTGTGGATGAACTTGCCACAAAAAAGAGCGCCATCTAGCACAGCGCTTCCCAAAGTCCCCCCCTCATACTGAGGAGCGAGCGCCACTCGGTGGCTTGCCACAAGTGGCTCGCGAGCGTCTCGAAGTATGATGCGATAATCTCCGCGCGATGAATTTTTAGCCCATGGTTCGAGACGAT
>JAJRYE010000051.1 GCA_024275895.1 Alphaproteobacteria bacterium
ATCATTCGAGAAAAAGCGCATGCATCGCACTCATGGGGCTTGCGCTTGGACTTTTAGCATCCGGACCGGTGCAGGCTAAAATCATAATCCTTGATTCAAATACCTCCGCCTACAAATCCGGTCAGATCATCAGCGACAATAGCCGGCTTAAAATCCCGAGCGGGAAAACCATCCAGCTCATCCTGCCATCCGGCGCAACCAAAACCCTCAAAGGGCCGTTTGACGGCAATCTGTCTTCAATCGCAAAAAGCGAAGGGTCCAATAGCGGGCTTTTCAAGCGGCTACTCGAAGTCGTCAAGAAAAGTAAAAAGGACGACACTGGCTTTGGCGCCGTCCGCCGTGTCGGCTCCCCCTCGGCCATGGCGCTGAAAAAATTTTCGTGGACCTCCATTCCGGCCAACGCTAAGGGAAGTTTTTGCTTCGCCGAAGGTGAACCGCTCAATATTCTGCGCCCGCGCAACCTGTCTCAGGACAAGATCACCCTCCGCGACACCGCCTCGAACAAGACCGCAACACTCTCCTGGAATGCGGGGGAAAAATCAGCCAATTGGCCCGATGATATTCTGCCCAAAGACAAAAGCCGTTTTGGCTTTAAACTGACCGATTCCGCCGAGCGCACAATCATGTTCCGCATGGTCGAGCGCGGAATGCTGGACGGCGAAAATATATTGAAAACGCTCTACCGCCGTGGCTGCGAGGGGCAACTGGAAGCCTGGTTGCGGCAACGGTTGAAACGTTAGGTTTATAGATGGAAGCAACCGCGCCCGCTTATGCCGCCTCGCGCGCCTCAGGCGTACCGGACGCATCATCAAAGGCGCGGAGAAGTTCAACCTCACGCTGCCTGGCCTTCTCAATAGCCGCTATCTTCACATGGCCAAAACCGCGCATTTTTTGCGGCAGCCGAACAAGCTCCACAGCCAGATCGTAATTCTCCGGTGACAATCGCGCAGTAATTTTATTGAGCAGTTCTTCGAAATCCGTGATCAGTTGGCGTTCGAGTTTCCGCTCTTTACTATAGCCGAACACATCCCAGGCTGTACCGCGCAAGCCTTTTAATTTTGCCAGCCCCCGGAAAACCGGCATCATCCAGGCACCAAACCGGCGCTTGACAGGCAGACCGCTATCGGGGTGCCTGCGCGCCAGCAATGGCGGAGCGAGATGAAACTCCAACCGGTAATCGCCTTCGAACTGCTGCTCAAGATCAACCGCAAACGCGTCACCCGAAAACAACCGCGCCACCTCATATTCATCCTTATAGCTCAGTAATTTGAAATAGCTTTTCGCAACCTCAAGAGAAAACCGTTCACTTTCAGGCACCTTCCGCCGCTCAAGCTCCCGGAGCAGTTTGATCTTCTTGCGAAAGCGCAGCCCAAGTGCCTCGTCCTGATACTGGGTGAGAAAAGCGGTATTCCGCTCAATGATTTCGTCAAGCGTCGCAGCATCCCGGGCACCAGCCCCATTCTCGACATCTGGACTGACTTGTCGGGAGCCGATTAATCGGTCGAGCGACTTCCGGTCATGGGCCGCCAACCGCCCGAACTGGAAGGCTTTGAGATTGGCATCCACCGCAACGCCGTTAATCGCAATAGCGTCCTCAATAGATTGTTGCCGCAGAGGCAGCGCCCCAATCTGATAGGCAAATCCCATCAAAAACATATTGGCGTAGATGTTTGTGCCAAACAGTTTCGCCGTGGCAAAATGCGCATCAATAAATCTCACATGCCCCGTCCCCGCCCGCTCCTCAATAGCTTTCCTGAGTGCACGCGACGGCAGGCTCAGATCCGGTGCATGGGTAAAGTCGCCGGTCATGACCGGATGATCATTGACCGCCATGCGGGTCGATCCCGGCCGGATGGTTTCGAGGATCTTGTGCGAGCCGGTAACAATCAGATCGCCGCCGATGATCAGATCGGCCCCCGCCACCCCGACCCGGATAGCGTGAATATCTTGGGGGCTCTGCGCAAATCTCAAATGACAGGCAACCGCACCACCTTTTTGCGCCAGTCCGGTCATATCGATGGAGCCAAATCCAAGCCCTTCGATATGCGCCGCCTGCCCAAGTATGGCGCTGATCGTCACCACACCCGATCCGCCAATACCATTGACGATAACCGAATAGGGCACATCAATTTCCGGCGGCTTCGGTTCCGGTATCTCGGAAATTACCTGCAGGATCTTTTCATTGTGCCCGAGCCCTTTTTTGGCTTTCAACCGGCCGCCATGAACCGTCACAAAACTCGGGCAGAAACCGTCGAGACAAGAATAGTCCTTGTTGCAGGCCGTTTGATCAATGGCGCGCTTGCGGCCAAACGCCGTCCGGGCCGGCACGATCGCAATGCAATTGGATTGCACCCCGCAGTCACCGCAGCCCTCGCATATAGCCGTGTTGATGAATACCCGCTTGGCCGGATCGGGATAAGTACCCCGCTTGCGCCGCCGCCTCTTCTCTGCCGCACAGGTCTGCTCATAAATCAGTGCCGTTACACCGGGGATTTCAGCAAGCTCCCGTTGCACGTGATCGAGACGGTCCCGGTGATATATTTCGGTTTCGGGCGGCAGACCGGCCATGACCTCAAACGGCCCCGGTTCATCCGATACAATCACCAGCTTTTTCACGCCCTCTGCCGCCAGTTGCCGCGCCATGTCCGCCACGGTCAGACCACCATCCAGCGCCTGCCCGCCGGTCATGGCCACCGCGTCATTATAAAGCAGCTTGAACGTCACATTGGTGCCGGCAGCAATCGCCGCCCGTATCGACAGCAATCCGGAATGGATATAGGTGCCGTCGCCGATATTCTGAAAAACATGTTTGCGTTTTGAAAACGGCGCCTCGCCCATCCAGTTGGCGCCCTCGCCGCCCATCTGCGTGACCCCCTCCGTCTCCCGGTCCATCCATTGCACCATATAATGGCACCCGATACCGGCATAGGCGCGGGCACCTTCGGGCACGGTGGTCGATGAATTATGCGGACAGCCGGCGCAGAAATAGG
>JAJRYE010000052.1 GCA_024275895.1 Alphaproteobacteria bacterium
GAGCTTGGTTGGCTTGATAAGTTCCTGCCAGTTTTTCTGGATCACTTGCGAACCCTCGCTTGTTGTCCGGGGCGCCAGATGCAACCCCCCGTATCACCTGATATTAAAAAACAAATAACCAATTCGCGCATTCAGACCCGGCGCCGTTTCGGCGGACGGCAGCCATTATGCGGAATCGGCGTCACATCACGGATAGATGTAATCATGAACCCGGCGGCCTGCAGGGCGCGCAATGCGGATTCACGTCCCGAACCGGGGCCGCGCACTTCAACCGCAAGGGTCTTCATGCCATGATCCATAGCCTTTTTGCCGGCCTCTTCTGCCGCCATCTGGGCCGCGTAAGGTGTGGATTTGCGCGAGCCCTTGAATCCCATCATCCCGGCCGAGGCCCAGGAAATGGTATTGCCCTGCGCATCCGTTATGGTGATCATGGTGTTGTTGAAAGTTGCGCTGACATGGGCGACACCGGACGAAATGTTTTTCTTTTCCCGCCGTTTGACGCGGCCTTTATCCTTAGCCATAGCTATATGTATTCCTGCTGTGATGGGTGGCTTAAACAAGCCGCTTTATGGATTTTGATCCGTAACACTATTTCTTCTTGCCTGCGATGGCCCTTGCCGGCCCCTTGCGGGTGCGTGCATTAGTATGGGTGCGCTGGCCGCGAACCGGAAGCCCGCGGCGGTGGCGCAGGCCACGATAGCAGCCCAGATCCATCAGTCTCTTGATGTTCATGGCGGTTTCGCGGCGCAACTCCCCCTCAACCAGGTAATCCCTGTCAATGGCCTCGCGGATCTGAATGACTTCCGAATCGGAAAGCTCATTGACCCGTTTTTCCTCGGCAATTCCGGCAGAAGCGCAAATTTCCCTGGCTTTTGCAGGCCCGATGCCGTGAATATATCTAAGAGCGATTTCCACCCGTTTGTTGGTTGGAATGTTTACGCCTGCTATGCGCGCCACTTGCCTAAACTCCTAATCTCGAGCCCGCAAAACCGGGGCTTTGTTTTAACAATCAACATGTCTGCCTGAGCCGCTTTCCAACCCAGACAAATGCAAACCACCTTTGTCAGCACTTGCATTACCGACAAAGGCCGCTCGCCAAATGAATAGAATCAGCGGTTATTAGCGGATTCTCAAGGCATCCGTCAACCACCAAGTCCAATTTTCGTCAAATCAGACCGCGTCAAGTACCGTACTGATCTGTGAGGTGACCTCATCAATCGCCTTCATGCCGTCGATTGATTTCAAAACCCCCTTCTTGCCGTAATAGTCAATCAGGGGTGCGGTCTGTTCGTGATAGGCCGCCAGACGGCTGCGGACCGTCTCTTCATTATCATCGGCGCGCCGGGTCATTTGGGTGCCGCCGCATTTGTCGCAAATCCCGTCCCTGGCCGGTTTCTTGAATTCGTCGTGATACCCCTCGCCGCATTTGGCGCAGGTGAAGCGACCGGTAATTCGGCCCACAAGCGGGTCGTCTTCAACCTGCATCTCAATCACGACATCAAGCGTTTTGTTTTTTTCGGCCAAAAGTTTATCCAGCGCCTCAGCCTGGGCGACCGTACGCGGAAACCCATCGAGAATAAAGCCGTTTTCACAATCGGGCTCATCTATGCGCTCGGAAATAATACCGATGACAATATCATCGGAAACCAGTTCCCCGGCCTCCATGACGGCCTTGGCCCTGTTGCCGACTTCGGTGCCGGCGGCAACCGCGGCGCGCAGCATATCACCGGTCGAGAGCTGCACCAGCCCGCGGGCCTCTTCGATACGTTTGGCCTGGGTGCCCTTGCCCGCGCCGGGCGGGCCCAATAGGATCAAGTTCATTTTCGTCTTCCCCTCAATTTCGCCTTCTTGACCAGCCCTTCATATTGATGGGCCAGAAGATGGCTTTGAATCTGCGACACGGTATCCATCGTGACGCTTACGACAATCAGCAGCGATGTCCCCCCGAAATAAAACGGCACCGCGGCATAGGAACGCAAAATTTCCGGCAATACGCAAACAAGGGCAAGATAGGCCGCGCCAAGCACCGTAATGCGCGTCATTACGTAATCAATATATTTGGCGGTGCGATCGCCGGGCCGGTAGCCGGGAATAAAACCGCCGTATTTTTTCAGATTATCCGCCATCTCCGTCGGATTGGAGACGATAGCGGTATAGAAGAAGGCAAAAAAGACAATACCGAGAACATAAAACATCAGATAAAGCGGTTGTCCCGGGCCCAGCATGGCGGTCATCGAGGTCAGCCATTCGGGTCCCTGCCCGCTGGAAAATCCGGCAAGAGTTGCGGGCAGCAGCAATAGCGACGAGGCAAAGATCGGCGGGATCACACCGGCGGTATTGAGTTTCAAGGGCAGATGCGAGGATTCGCCGCCGAACATCTTGTTGCCGACCTGGCGTTTGGGGTATTGCACCAGCAGGCGGCGCTGGGCGCGTTCAACAAAAACGATCACGGCAATAACGATCATTGCCAGAACCGCGATGGCGAGGATGATAACGGTTGACAAGGCGCCCTGACGGCCAAGTTCCAGCGTTCCCACCAGAGCGGAGGGCAATTCAGCCACAATGCCGGCGAAGATGATCAGCGAAATGCCATTGCCGATGCCGCGCGCCGTAATCTGCTCGCCAAGCCACATCAGGAATACGGTGCCGCCCACCAGAGTAATCACGGTGGTAAAGCGGAAATACCAGCCCGGATCAATCACAACCGTACCGGAGCCTTCCAGCCCCACGGCAATGCCATAGCCTTGCAGCAGCGCCAGCAGCACTGTGCCGTAGCGGGTGTACTGGTTGATGGTCTTGCGCCCCGCCTCGCCTTCTTTCTTGAGCTGTTCAAGATGCGGGCTGACCGTTGTCATCAACTGGATGATGATCGAGGCCGAGATATAGGGCATAATCCCGAGAGCAAAAATCGCCATACGGCCAACCGCGCCGCCGGCAAACATGTTGAACATGCCGAGCAAGCCGCTCTGCTGCTGCCTGAAGACATCCGCCAGAGCCTGGGCGTCGATGCCGGGGATCGGGATATAGGTTCCCAGCCGGTAAACAAGCAAAGCCCCCAGCGCGAACCAGATGCGCTTCTTGAGTTCCGTAGCCTTGGAAAAAGCGGACAGATTTAGATTTGAAGCGAGTTGTTCAGCAGCTGATGCCATTTGTGATTATGCTCCGATACGCAAAATTCAAGCCTTTGCGGCTGCAACACTTACCGAGCCACCGGCCTTTTCCACCGCCGCTATGGCCCCTTTGGAAGCGCCGGCGACCTCAAAAGCCGCCTTGACCTTGATTTCGCCCTTGCCGAGAAGACGCACACCGTCCCTGATGCGACGGATTACTCCAGCCTCAAGCAGGGCTTTTGCGTCCACTGTTGCTCCTGCGTCAAGCTTGCCGGCGTCAAACGCCTGCTGCACACGGCCGATATTGACCTCGGCCCAGGTTTTGGGAAACGGCGCGTTAAAGCCACGTTTGGGCATACGGCGGTGCAGCGGCATCTGGCCGCCTTCAAAACCTTTAATGGCAACGCCCGAGCGCGATTTTTGTCCCTTGACGCCGCGACCGGCGGTTTTGCCAACACCCGAGCCAATGCCGCGGCCAACGCGTTTGCGGTCTCTGGTGGCACCCGCGTTGTCTTTGAGTTGATTGAGCTTCATAATTCCTTGCCTTAAACCTTGTACGTCAAAATCTGGGGATGACCAGTCGATTATTCAACCACCTCAACAAGATGTGCGACCTTGCGGATCATGCCCCGAACCTGCGGTGTATCCTTGAGAGTGCGTGTCTTGTGCATCTTGTTGAGGCCAAGACCTATCAGCGTCGCGCGCTGATCCTTCGGGCGGCGGATCGGGCTGCCTGTCTGTCGTATAGTGACTGTTTTCGCCATTTTACCTACCTTCATTCATGTCCTGAAGCCTATGCTCAGGACCCCTTGTTTTCCGACATTTCACTGGCGTCGCGGCGGCGCGCGGCAATCTCGCTGGTTTTCATGCCGCGACGATTGGCGACCATGCGCGGGCTGCATTCTTTTTTCAGGGCGTCAAATGTTGCCCGCACCATGTTGTAGGGGTTGGAACTGCCCAGCGACTTGGCGACGACATCCTGCATGCCGACGGTTTCAAAGACGGCGCGCATCGGACCGCCGGCGATAATGCCGGTGCCCGGAGGCGCGGCGCGAAGCAAGACCTTGCCCGCCCCGTGGCGTCCGCGGACATCATGATGCAAGGTGCGGCCATCACGCAGCGGCACCCGGATCATGCGTTTCTTGGCCTCATCGGTAGCCTTGCGGATGGCTTCAGGCACTTCGCGCGCCTTGCCCTTGCCAAAACCGACCCTGCCCTTTTGATCGCCAACGACGACGAGCGCGGCAAAACCAAACCGGCGGCCGCCTTTGACCACCTTGGCGACACGGTTGATGCCGACCAGCTTGTCCGTGAACTCGCTGTCCTGCTCATCCCTGCCCCGGCCTCTCGATTTTCCTCTAGGTTCACGCGCCATTTCAAATTTGTCCTTTTAAAATTTCATGCCCGCTTCGCGTGCCGCATCCGCAAGCGCTTTAATGCGCCCGTGAAAACGATAACCGCTGCGATCAAAAACCACTTTTTCCACCCCGGCCTTTTTGCCGCGTTCGGCAACGAGCCGGCCGATTTCAGCCGCTGCGACCTTGTCGGCACCGGTTTTCAGCGTCTCGCGCAGCTCTTTTTCCAGAGACGAGGCGGAGGCCACGGTATGGCCGTTCACATCATCAATGATTTGCGCATAAATATTCTTGGAAGAGCGGTAAACCGAAAGTCTTGGCCGGTCATTGGTCCGTCTTGCCAGAGTCCGGCGCATACGCATTTTACGCCGCTCTACAGATTTCTTCGCACTTTTCATAACTGGCACCTGTTACTTCTTCTTGCCTTCCTTGCGGAAAATATACTCATCGGCATATTTGATGCCTTTGCCCTTATAGGGCTCGGGCGGCCGATATTTGCGGATTTCAGCGGCAACCTGACCGACTTTTTGTTTGTCGATGCCGCTGACAATGATTTCGGTGGGCGCGGGGCAACTCACATCGACCCCTTCGGGAACCTGATATTCAACATCATGGCTGAAACCAAGATTGAGCTTCACCGCCCGGCCCTGCATCGCGGCGCGGTAACCGACGCCGTTGATCTGCAGCTTCCTGCTGAAGCCCTCGCTTACGCCCTTGATTAGATTCGAGACGATGGTACGGGACATACCCCACATGGAGCGCTCCAGCTTGCTGTCGCCCGTTGGCAAAATCTTGACGCCGTCATCGCCAAGCGAGGCGATCACCTGGTCCACAAGCACAGCGGAGAGCTCACCCTTGGGGCCCTTTACCGCTATGGACTGGCCATCAATATTGACGCTCACGCCCGCCGGCACCGGAACCGCTTTTTTTCCAATTCTTGACATTGTTTTATACCCTATCAGAAGACCTGGCAGAGAATTTCGCCACCCACATTGCGCTCGCGCGCTTCCGTGTCCGACATAACCCCCTGCGGTGTGGATAAAATCGAAACGCCAAGACCGTTCCGCACACTCGGCAAATCCTTGACCGAGGAATAAACCCGGCGGCCCGGCTTGGAAACGCGTTTGATTTCCTGAATAACCGGCGCGCCCTCATAATATTTCAACTCGATTTCAAGTGTGGCGCGGCCATCTTGCTCAACGGTCGCATAACCGCGCAAAAACCCTTCGCGCTGCAGCACGTCAAGCACGTTGCCGCGAAGTTTGGAAGCGGGGGATAAAACCTTGCTCTTGCCGCGCATCTGGGCATTGCGGATGCGGGTCAACATATCACCGAGCGGATCTGTCATAGACATGTGTAACTCTCCTTACCAGCTCGACTTGACCATGCCGGGGATAATCCCCTGCGAGGACAATTCACGCAGCGCAATTCGCGACATACGCAGTTTTCTGTAATATCCGCGCGGCCGGCCTGTGACTTCACAGCGGTTACGGACACGGGTCGGCGCGGAATTGCGCGGCATGGCAGCCAGCTTGATGCGGGCGGCAAAACGCTCCTCCTTGGATGCGCTCACATCCTTGGCCACAGCTTTGAGTGCCGCGCGCCTGGCGGCGTATTTCTCCACCAGTCTGCGGCGTTTGTCGTTACGTTCAACGGCGCTCTTTTTCGCCATATTTTCCTCCTTCGCTCCGGTTCTACCGGGGGTAACCCGTTATTTCCGGAACGGGAAATTCATCTGTTTCAAAAGGGCCAGGGCCTCGGCATCCGTCGGGGCATTTGTACAAATAACGATATCCATACCCCAGACAGCCTCGACCTGATCATAATCAACTTCCGGGAACACGATATGTTCCTTGATCCCCATGGCAAAATTACCGTGACCATCAAAACTCTTGACATTGAGGCCGCGGAAATCGCGCACGCGCGGCAATGCAATCGTCACCAGACGGTCGATGAAGTCATACATTCGGGCCTGACGCAGCGTCACCTTGGCGCCGATCGCCATCCCCTCGCGCAGCTTGAATGCGGCGATGGATTTGCGCGCCAGGGTAATCACCGGTTTCTGGCCGGCGATTTTGGTCAGATCCTCAACTACTGTTTTGATCTTCTTTGAATCGGCAACCGCCTCGCCAACGCCCATATTCAGCACGACTTTTTCAAGTCCGGGCACTTGCATGGGATTTTTATAACCGAATTCCTCAACCAGAGCGCTGCGAATTTCGTTTTCGTACTGTATTTTCAGACGCGGAATATAAGCTGGTTCAGCCATCGATGACTTCCCCCGAACGTTTGGCAAATCTGACCTTGCGGCCATCTTTGAGTGTTTTATAACCAACCCGCGTCGGCGCCCCGTCCTTGGGGTCCGCAATGGCGAGATTTGAAATCTGGATCGGGGTCTCTTTCGAGATAATCCCGCCCTCGGCACTCTGCGTCTGGCGCTGATGGCGCTTGACGAGATTTATGCCCCTGACGATGGCGCGATTTTCCTTGCGTAAAACTTTAAGGATTTCACCGCGTTTGCCCTGATCCTTGCCGGTCATGACGACAACCTCGTCGCCGCGGCGCAGTTTAAACTTGGCAGCCATGATTAAAGCACCTCCGGCGCAAGCGATACGATCTTCATGTGGTTCTTGCCGCGAAGCTCGCGGGTGACCGGACCGAAGATACGCGTACCGATCGGTTCGCCCTGATTGTTGATAAGAACAGCCGCATTGCCGTCAAAACGGATGGTGCTGCCGTCGGGACGCTGGATATCCTTGGCGGTGCGCACGATAACAGCTTTCATCACATCGCCTTTTTTAACCTTGCCGCGCGGAATGGCTTCCTTGACGGAAACGACGATAATATCGCCAATCGAGGCGTATCGGCGTTTTGAGCCGCCCAGAACCTTGATGCACTGCACCCGTTTTGCGCCGGAATTATCCGCGACGCCCAGATTGGTTTGCATCTGAATCATTTGCTTACAACCTTCTTGAAAGAAAACCGGCTTTCCAATTCCAAAGCCTTCAATTTCCTTATCTTTCTTACCGGAGCTTTAGGCGTTTTCGCCAAGAACCGTCCATCTTTTGTTTTTTGATATCGGTCGGCATTCCTGAATGCGGACAATATCGCCGGTTTTCACCGAATTTGTTTCATCATGCGCATGGTAACGCTTGTTACGGCGCACGGTTTTCTTGAACAGCGGATGCGTGAAACGGCGCTCCACTTTCACAACAACGGTCTTGTCGTTTTTGTCGCTGACGACAACACCCTGAAGAATTCGCTTCGGCATTGAACCTTATCCTTTAATCGCGCGCAGACTGCGCAGATTTCTCATTGCTGAGCGTTTTGATTTGCGCAATCGTGCGGCGCACTTCACGGACACGCGCTGTATTTTCAAGCTGTCCCGTCGCCCGCTGAAAGCGCAGATTGAACTGCTCTTTTTTCAGTTTGATCAGCTCGTCATCAAGCTGGTCGGCTGTCATATCGCGAATATCGCCAATTTTCATCTCATCAACTCCTACTCGCCAAGACGTTGCACGAAGCGGGTCTTGATCGGCAACTTCATCGCCGCCAGGCGCATGGCCTCGCGGGCCACTTCCACCGAAACACCGTCAAGCTCGAACATGATCCGGCCCGGCCTGACTTTCGCCGCCCAGAACTCCGGCGTGCCCTTGCCTTTACCCATGCGCACTTCGGTCGGCTTCTTGGAGACCGGAACATCGGGGAAAATGCGGATCCAGACACGCCCGGCACGTTTCATATGCCGTGTCATCGCGCGCCGCGCCGCTTCGATCTGGCGGGCGGTGATGCGTGAAGGCTCCTGGGCCTTGAGGCCGTAAGCGCCAAAGGTGAGCGTACATCCGCCCTTGGCAACGCCCTTGATGCGCCCCTTGTGCATCTTGCGGAATTTTGTGCGTTTTGGTTGCAGCATGTCTTTTCTACCTTAAATTCAAAACTTCTTTTCTAGCGCCGCGGCGGACGGCCGCCTTCGCGGCGGCGCGAAGGGCTTCCGCCCTCTTGCGATTCCGCCATCTTGCGATCATGCGCCATGGGATCATGCTCCATGATCTCGCCCTTGTAGATCCAGACCTTGATGCCGCAGGTGCCGTAAGCGGTGTGCGCGGTGGCAACGCCGTAATCAATATCGGCGCGCAAAGTGTGCAGCGGCACCCTGCCCTCGCGGTACCATTCGGTGCGGGCGATTTCCGCCCCGCCCAGACGGCCGCCGGCATTGATGCGGATGCCAAGCGCCCCCAGACGCATGGCCGATTGCATAGAGCGCTTCATGGCGCGGCGGAAGGCGATGCGGCGTTCAAGCTGCTGGGCGATATTTTCCGCCACCAGCTTGGCGTCGATCTCGGGTTTGCGCACTTCAACGATGTTGAGATGGACATCCGATTTCGTCATGGCGCTGATTTTCTTGCGCAGCACCTCGATATCGGCGCCCTTCTTGCCGATCACAACCCCCGGCCGGGCGGTGTGAATGGAGACGCGGCACTTCATATGCGGACGCTCGACGACGATTTTGGAAATACCGGCCTGTTTGAGGTTTTTCATCAGCATTTCGCGGATGGCCATATCTTCATGCAACAGCTTGCCATACTCACCCCGGCGCGCAAACCAGCGCGAATCCCAGGTGCGGTTAACGCCGAGCCGCAGACCGATTGGATTTACCTTTTGTCCCATCAGGCGGACTCCTCAACTTCTTTGACGACAATTGTCAATTGACTGAACGGTTTCAAGATTTTGCCTGTGCGGCCCCTGGCGCGCGGCCGGAAGCGTTTCATAACAAACTGCTTGCCAACAAAGGCTTCTGAAACAATCAGGGAATCAACATCCAGGTTGTGATTGTTTTCGGCGTTCGCGATAGCGGATTCAAGCGTCTTTTTCACCGAGACGGCAATACGCTTGCGCGAAAATGTCAGATCAGCCAGCGCCGTCGCGACTTTCTTGCCGCGAATGACTTCCGCCAGCAGATTGAGCTTTTGCGGACTTGTGCGCAGGCTCCGCGTCACTGCTCGGGCTTCATTGTCGCCAAGCTGGCGCTCTCTTTTCGGCTTGCCCATGAGCTAGCTCCTCTTTGCCTTTTTATCCGCCATGTGACCGTAATAGGTCCGCGTTGGCGAAAACTCACCGAATTTGTGGCCGATCATGTCTTCCGTTATCAAAACGGGGATATGTTTGCGGCCGTTATGCACGCCAAAGGTCAACCCGACGAATTGCGGCAGAATTGTAGAGCGGCGGCTCCAGATCTTGATTACCTGATTGCGGCCCGATTCCCGGGCTGCCTCGGCTTTCTTCAAGATATAGCCATCTACAAAAGGGCCTTTCCACACTGAACGTGTCATGTCTTACAAATCCCTTATTTTCTTCTCTTCTTGCGCATATGACGTGAGCGCAGAATGTATTTATCCGTTTCCTTGTTGGAGCGGGTCCGCTTGCCTTTGGTCGGCTTGCCCCAGGGAGTCACCGGATGACGCCCGCCCGATGTGCGGCCCTCGCCGCCGCCATGGGGATGATCAACCGGGTTCATGGCCACGCCGCGGACCGAAGGACGAATGCCCTTCCAGCGGTTGCGGCCCGCCTTGCCCAGCTTGGTGTTCGAGTTGTCCGAGTTGGAAACCGCGCCCACTGTCGCCATGCAGGCGGCGTGCACCATGCGCTGCTCACCTGAATTGAGCCGCAGCAGGGCATAACCGGCATCGCGCCCGACCAGCTGGACATAGGTTCCGGCCGAACGGGCGATCTGGCCGCCCTTGCCCGGTTTCATCTCCACATTATGGATGATGGTGCCGATCGGCATGGCCGATAGCGGCATGGCGTTACCGGGCTTGATATCGCATTTTTCCCCTGCAATGACATGATCGCCGACCCCCAGGCGCTGCGGCGCCAGAATATAGGCAAGCTCACCGTCATCATATTTGACCAATGCGATGAAAGCGGTGCGATTGGGATCATATTCAATCCGTTCAACCGTGGCCGCAACATCGAATTTGCGGCGCTTGAAGTCCACAATACGATATCTGCGCTTGTGTCCTCCGCCCCGGCGGCGCGCGGTAATTCGACCGTGATTGTTACGTCCGCCCTTTTTGCTCAAGCCTTCAGTGAGCGACTTGACCGGTTTTCCCTTCCACAGGGCCGAACGGTCAACGAGAACAAGCCCGCGTTGTCCAGGTGTGGTGGGATTAAATGTTTTCAACGCCATAATTTTTCAAACCGCCCGGATAAAGCGGCCTCACTCTTCTTTATAGACCTGTTGTCACATCGATACCGTGACCCTCTTCCAGGGTCACAACTGCCTTTTTGGCGTCACTTTGCTGCCCGAGGCGGCCTTTGAAACGCTTCGTCTTGCCCTTGCGGTTGAGGGTATTGACCGACCTGACTTTCACACTGAAAAGGCGCTCGACGGCTTCCTTGATTTGCGGCTTCGTGGCGGATTTGGCCACATTGAAAACCACCTTGTTGAATTCAGAAGCCTCGGTCGATTTTTCCGTGATCGAGGGGCTGAGGATTACATCGTAAAGATCTGCCGTTTTCATTTGAAACGCGCCTCCAGAGCTTCCACCGCAGCCCTGGTCAGAACCAGGGTATCGCGGCGCAAAATGTCATATACATTGATGCCCTGAACCGGGAGCACATCAATATTTGCAATGTTGCGGGCCGCCGTTCCAAAATTTTTCTCAACTTGCGCGCCATCAATGATAAGCGCCGAAGTCAGACCCAATTTACCAAAAGCATCCTTGAGAGCCCTGGTCTTGGGCTCGGAAACCGAGGCGCTTTCCAGAACTTTCAGCGCGCCATCCTTCACCTTGGCGGAAAGCGCATGCTTGAGCGCCATGGCCCTAACTTTCTTGGGCAGCTTGATGGAATGATCCCGTGGCTGGGGCGCAAAAGCCTTGCCGCCGCCCCTGAATTGCGGAACCTTCTTGTCGCCGTGACGCGCACCGCCGGTGCCCTTCTGGCGGTAAATCTTCTTGCGGCTTCCGATAATCAGCGCCCGGTTGTTCACCGATTGCGTTCCGGCGCGCCGCTTGGCAAGCTGGTACACAACCATGGACTGAATAATATCCTCACGCGGCTCCAGCCCGAAGACATCGTCGGAAAGTTCGATATCGCCGGCCTTCTTGGCCTCCAGTGTTGTTACATCAATCTTCATGACTTAACCATCCTCCCCGGGCTTTTCATCAGCAATGACTGCCGCGTCGGGTTTGATGAAACTGCCCGGTACAGGAGCGGCCTCCGGCAACGCCTTTTTCACCGCATCGCTCAAACGCACCCATCCGCCCTTGGAACCGGGCACCGCGCCCTTGATCATGATCAGGCCGCGATCCGGATCGGTTTTGACAATTTCAAGATTTTGCGTCGTGATGCGCTTGGCGCCCATCTGACCCGCCATCTTCTTGCCTTTGAAAACCTTGCCGGGATCCTGGCACTGACCGGTTGAACCATGCGATCTGTGCGAAATCGAGACTCCATGGGACGCCCTCAGGCCGCTGAAATTATGACGTTTCATTGCTCCGGCAAAGCCCTTGCCCTGGCTGGTGCCGCAGACATCCACATATTGACCGGTGACAAAGTGGTCGGCGCGAATTTCAGCACCGACATCAATCATGTTGTCAGCGCTGACGCGGAATTCCGCCAGCTTGCGCTGCGGCTCGACTTTCGCGACCGCAAAATGACCACGCATGGCGCGCGACACATTCTTCACCTTGGCTTTTCCCGCACCGATCTGAAGCGCGGAATAACCGTTCTTTTCTTCTGTCATATGAGCCAGAACCCGGCAGTTTTCGAGCTTTAGCACCGTTACCGGCACATGCTCTCCACTTTCCAGGAAGATCCGGGTCATACCCACTTTCTGAGCAACCACGCCTGAGCGCATGATTTTAACCTCTACAGTTTGATCTCAACATCAACACCGGCAGCCAGATCGAGCTTCATCAGCGCGTCCACTGTCTGCGGTGTCGGATCGACAATATCCAGCATTCTCTTATGCGTACGCATCTCGAACTGCTCACGGCTTTTCTTATCAATATGCGGCGAGCGCAAAACCGTGTATTTTTCAATACGCGTCGGCAGCGGTACCGGACCGCGGACCTGTGCACCTGTCCGTTTGGCCGTATTCACAATCTCTTTCGCCGATGCATCAAGCAAACGATGATCGAAGGCCCTAAGGCGAATACGAATATTCTGGCTTTGCATGTCTTTTCCTCAAATGAATGGGCCGGAAACAGACCGGCCCGCTCAATCCCTACTCGATAATACTTGCCACGACGCCGGCGCCCACCGTGCGGCCGCCTTCGCGGATGGCAAAGCGAA
>JAJRYE010000053.1 GCA_024275895.1 Alphaproteobacteria bacterium
ACAAAACGCCTCACCTTGCGCGCCAGCGAAACGGTGTGGGTGCGAATCGCGGATGCGAGTGGAAAATCCGTCATGACCCGTGAGATGAAACCGGGAGAGTTGTATCTGGTTCCCGATGCGAGGGGGCTGGTTCTGGAAGCGCGCAATGCCGGCGCGCTGGATTTGTTCCTCAATGACAAGCTTGTTGGTAAACTTGGCAAAGCCGGCGAGACCCTGTCGGGATACGGGCTTGATGCCGCCGCTGGGGAAAAAGCGGGTGGTTAACAATTTAACCCTGGAGCATCGTGCGATTAAAAAGAATCACGCTCACGCTCTGATCGTTGGTTTAGTCGTATCATTTTATCCGAAAACCGCGTGCACTTTTCGGAATGATGCCCGAACGCTCCTTCATAATTCAACGGATTGATAATAAAATGAATATGCCGTTTGCAGGTCTCACTTATGCTTGATTCCGCCATGATCAACAAGGTTACGGCCCATTTTGCCGCTCTGGAAGAGGAGATGGCGAGCGGGCCCGAGCCCGAACGCTATGTTGTCCTCTCCAAGGAATATTCCGACCTTGGCGATGTTGTCGCGGTTATCCGCCGGTATCAGGCCATGCAGTCCGAGGCGGTGGATCTAGAAGAAATTCTGGGCGATCCGGATTCCGGTGCGGATATGCGTGAGATGGCGCAGGAGGAATTTGACGATCTGAACGCAAGGCTGCCCGAGCTTGAGCAGCAAATCAGATTGCTGCTGCTGCCGAAAGATGCGGCGGATGAAAAAAACGCCATCCTGGAAGTGCGCGCCGGAACCGGCGGCCAGGAGGCGGCGCTTTTCGCCGGCGATCTTTTCCGCATGTATCAAAGATATGCCGATATCAAGGGCTGGAAGCTGGAGATTATCTCGGTCAGCGAGGGCGATGTCGGCGGTTACAAGGAAATCATTGCCAATATCAGCGGCAAGGGGGTATTTGCGCGGCTCAAATACGAATCCGGGGTGCACCGGGTGCAAAGGGTGCCCGAAACCGAATCGGGCGGGCGCATTCATACCTCGGCGGCAACGGTTGCGGTGTTGCCCGAAGCTGAAGAGGTCGATATCGAAATCGAAGAAAAGGACTTGCGGGTTGATGTTTTTCGCGCCAGCGGCCCCGGCGGCCAGTCGGTGAATACCACCGACAGCGCGGTGCGGATCACGCATATCCCTTCAGGTCTTGTTGTCTCGCAGCAGGATGAAAAGTCCCAGCACAAAAACCGCGCCAAGGCGATGAAGGTTTTGCGGGCGCGGCTTTACGAGCGTGAGCGGCGCAAGCTGGCCGATGAGCGCGCTGCCGCCCGCAAGGGGCAGGTGGGCTCGGGCGATCGTTACGAGCGCATCCGCACCTATAATTTTCCGCAAGGACGGGTCTCGGATCACCGGATCAACCTTACGCTCTACAAGCTTGAGGCCATTTTGGCAGGTGAGGCGCTTGACGAGATTGTTGATGCGCTGGTTATCGAGGATCAGGCGGCGCAGCTTGCCGATCTTGATGCCGGGATTGCATGAGCTTTGATCCGGCCCTGCCGCGGGGCGTCGATGCCGCCATGCGATGGCTGACGAAACGCTTTGGGCGCGCCGGGCTTGCGGCCCCGGCGCTGGATGCGCGCCTGCTGGTGCTGGCGGCGGCGCAAATCTCGCATGAGGCGATGATCCGCGATCCGGCGCATGAGCTTACGCAAGAGCAGATTTCTCTTTTGGAAGACTATGCGGCGCGGCGGCTGGTGCATGAGCCGGTATCGCGTATTTTGGCAACGCGTGAATTCAGAAGCCGTGAATTCAGGGTCTGCCCGCATGTTCTCGATCCACGTTCTGACAGTGAAACCCTGATTGAGGCGGCACTTGAGGGCCTTGACCCTGATGCATCGTGGCGTATTCTTGATCTGGGGACCGGTTCGGGGTGCCTGTTGATCACCCTGCTGGCGGAACTGCCCGGAGCAAGCGGCATCGGGGTTGATCTTTGTCCGGATGCGCTGGAATGTGCCCGGGGCAATGCCGTCCGGCACGCGGTGGGTTTGCGGGCCGGTTTTGTCTGCGGCGACTGGTACGGGGCCCTGGATGGCAAGTTCGATCTCGTCATTGCCAATCCGCCTTATATCAGTCACGGAGATCTTGCCGCATTGCCGCCTGATGTCATCGGTTACGATCCGGTGCTTGCGCTTGATGGTGGCGATGACGGGCTTGATGCGTACCGGGCTATTTTGAGCGGCATAACCGATATTATGAAGCCGCAGGCGCGGCTGGTGATGGAGATCGGAAACGGGCAGGAAACGGCGCTGATCACCATGATGCGCCGCGCCGGGCTTGCCGAAACAGGCGCATATGCGGATCTGGCCGGGCATATTCGGGTTTTAAAGGGGAAATTTGAAAATAATTAACCCCGATTTGATAAAAAGTGGTTGGAATGCCTGCGAATACAGGCTATTTTGCACTCACGGATTCGCGGGCGGCTTTGCTTGACGCAGGGTGATGTGCTCAAAGATGCTCTGGATGAGTGGCAGGGTCGGGCTTTGGGATGAAGCAAGGCCGATGGCCGGAACGAACCGACACCCGGAAACGAAAAGCGCTTCAAAGACAATAAGCAATAATCGCAAACAGCAATGGAATTTTATTTCCTGTCTGACGTCCGGCGAGGCAAGGCGGGCGGTACTCGGAATAAAAAACAGATTAAGGTGGTAACTGATTAAAGCCATGAGGCAAGGACAACACTCAAGACGACCGCGTTCACGTGGACGCAGACAACAGCAAAATTCGGCC
>JAJRYE010000054.1 GCA_024275895.1 Alphaproteobacteria bacterium
GCTGAATTTCTTGCTGTAGGCATCGCCCATTCCAGCCGGTGCCAACATCCCGGCTATCAGGACCTTGATGCCGCGCTTTTTCAACCGGCTAACGATTTTTTCAAGCGCCCTTTTGGTTATTTTCGGATTTATGCCGCGCAAGGCGTCATTGGCGCCAAGCTCCAATATCACTGCGTCGGTGCCTTTTGGCACAGCCCAGGACAATCGCGCCAGGCCGCCGCTGGCGGTATCACCGGAAATGCCGGCATTGGAGATGCGCACGTTCAGACCGCGCTTTTTCAGCTCTTTTTCGAGTTCTTTGGGAAATGAGGCATTTCTCGGCAGACCGTAACCGGCGGTCAGGCTATCGCCAAGTGCGACGATCCTGAGGGTGTTTTTGGCCTCTGCGGTCACAGGCGAGAGGGCAAGGAGGACGTTGAAAATGAGCGCCGGCAGCACCATCTGGCTGAAGATCTTGTGGCAATTCATAATTTGACGCTTTCTATGTCGTTTAATCTTTTTCCAATGTGGTGATGGAGCCTATTTTAACAATATGAGCCAGGCAATAATATCGCTCGAGAATGTCCATTTGGCGCTCGAAAGCAAGGCCGGGAACGTCCAGATTCTGCGCGATCTGGATTTTGAGGTGGCGGAAGGCGAGGCGGTTGGCGTCGTTGGGCCGAGCGGATCGGGCAAGACAACCATGCTGATGGTTATTGCCGGGCTTGAGCGGGCGAGTTCCGGCAAGGTTGATATTGTCGGCGAGAATTTTTGTGCACTTGGCGAGGATCAACTGGCGCGGGTGCGGGGCGCGCGTATCGGCATTGTCTTTCAGTCCTTCCATCTTGTGCCGACCATGACGGCTTTGGAAAATGTCGCCCTGCCGCTTGAGTTTTCAGGTGTCGCGGCGGCGCAGGACATTGCCCGGGCGCGGCTGGATGATGTCGGGCTGAAACACCGGCTCGATCATTTTCCGGCACAGCTGTCGGGCGGTGAGCAGCAAAGGGTGGCGATTGCGCGGGCGATTGCACCGGGACCGAAACTTTTGCTGGCCGATGAACCGACCGGCAATCTCGATCAGACGACTGGTGGACAGATCATGGACCTCATGTTTGATTTGCGCGCACGCATTGGGCTGACGCTGGTTCTGGTCACTCATGATACCGCACTTGCGTCCCGCTGTGGGCGGATGATTTCCATGCAGGACGGACGGATCGTGGCTGACACGGTGAGCGAGGCGGTGGCGTGAAACAGGATGCCGCCAGCGCCGGCGCTCAACCATTTGAGCCGTCCTCAGGGGGCGCACCCTCAGGGGCCACCTCAGGTGGTATGCCGGGGCGGAAAATTCTGGCACTGGCATGGCGTGACCTTAAAGGGGGCTTGAGCGGTTTCTACGTCTTCGTCGCCTGTGTGGCGCTCGGCGTTGCTGTCATCTCGGGTGTCGGTGCGCTGACGGATGCGCTGACGGGCGGGTTTCGCGCCCAGGGACAGGTTCTCCTCGGCGGCGATATCACATTGACGCGCAGTCATCAGAGGGCGCGGGAGAATGAATTCAGATGGCTGCGCGATCAGGGAGCGATTAGCGAAAGCGCATCACTTCGCGGCATGGCGCGGGTCGATAACGACAGCAGCGGCGGCGGTGCGGGCACCGGTGATCGCGAGGGAGAAAATGACGCCAAACAGGTGATGGTCGAGATCAAGGCTGTCGATGCGAATTATCCGCTTTATGGCCAGGTCGAGGTTGAAGGCGGCAAGGATTTCCGGACATTGCTCAACGGCAAGGGTGCGGCCGTGGTCGATCCCATTTTGATCGAACGGTTCGGATTAAAACTCGGCGACCGGATAAAGATCGGTAATGCCGAGGTCGTGCTCAAGGGGTTGATCAAGCGCGAGCCGGACCGGCTCGGTGGGCGGTTCATATTCGGGCCACGGGTTTTGCTGTCTCATGAGACGCTCAAATCAACCGGGCTGATCAAACC
>JAJRYE010000055.1 GCA_024275895.1 Alphaproteobacteria bacterium
CCTGTGGGTGGCCGGGCGGGGGAGAGGGCCGGTGCCGGTTGAATGAAAGAGTTTATTTCTGCGCGATAATCTCGCGGATCAGGGTTTTGAACTCGTCCGAATCCCATTCTGCCGGTCCAGCGAGCCGCCCGACCTCGCGCCCCTGCCTGTCGATAAGCAAGGTGGTGGGATACCCCCGGATGCCAAGCTTGCGCCGTACAGCGATGGCTTTGTCGTTATAAACCTTCAGGGCGGAAAACTTGTATTTGCGCAAATACCTTTCCGGCACATCGGGGCCGCCCTTGTCAACGCTGAGCGCCACGACTTCAAAATCCTTCCCGCCAAGCTCTTCTTGCAGACGGTTGAGGGTTGGCATTTCCTTGCGGCAGGGCGGGCACCAGGTCGCCCAGATATTCAACAGCACAACCCGGCCTTTCCAGGCCGCAAGCCTGAGCGGGCTTCCTTTGACATCGGTAAAATCAATTTCCGGCATTTCCCTTGGCGTTTCAAGACGAATAAAGCCGCTTAATGGTCCTCCCGTCCGGGAGGATGCATATTGAGCATTGCCCTGATCGCGGGTTTTCATATAGACAAGCCCCAAGCCAATACCAACAAGGACAATGCCTGAAATAACAAAAGGCAGAACACTTCGTTTTTTTGAAACGGTACCGGACATTGCATCAACCTCATCTTCCAACAGTAAAAACGAATCAGATCCCATGAAAAACAGCATGTGGGGCGGACGCTTCGCCGCCGGGCCCGATCAACTTATGGAGGAGATAAACGCCTCCATTGAATTCGACAAGCGCCTTTATGCGCAGGACATCGCGGGCTCCATCGCCCATTGCGAAATGCTGGCCGCCACCGGCATCATCCCGGAGGAGGATTCGAAAACCATTATAGATGGTCTGAACACGATCAGGGTGCAAATTGAAAGTGACAAATTCACCTTCTCACGCAAACTTGAAGATATCCATATGAATATCGAGGCCGCGCTGGCCGATCTTGTCGGCCCGGTGGCCGGCAAGTTGCACACCGCCCGCTCGCGCAATGATCAGGTGGCGACCGATTTCCGCCTCTATATCCGCGATCAGGTGGATGTGCTGGATGAGCAGATCGGTGCCCTCATGCTGGCGCTGGCGAACAAGGCGCATGAGCATGCCGCCCTCGTCATGCCCGGCTTTACCCATCTGCAAAGCGCCCAGCCGGTGACCTTCGGCCATCATTGCCTCGCCTATGTCGAAATGTTCGCCCGTGACCGCGACCGGCTCAAGGACACCCGCAAGCGTCTTAATGTCTCGCCCCTTGGCGCGGCGGCGCTGGCGGGCACATCCTTTCCCATCGATCGCGAAATGACGGCAAGGGCCCTGGGGTTTGACGCCCCCATGCGCAATTCGCTCGATGCGGTTTCGGACCGCGACTTTGTGCTCGAAACCCTTGCCAACGCCTCTATAACCGCCGTGCATCTCTCGCGTCTGGCGGAAGAAATCGTCATCTGGTCCACCAGCGCCTTTGGTTTTGCCAGATTATCGGACGCCTTTACCACCGGCTCGTCCATCATGCCGCAAAAGCGCAATCCGGACGCCGCCGAGCTGGTGCGCGCCAAATCCGGCCGCATTATCGGCGCCCTGCAAAGCCTGCTGGTGGTCATGAAGGGCCTGCCGCTGGCCTATTCGAAAGACATGCAGGAGGACAAGGAACCCGCCTTTGACGCCCTGCCCTCGCTTTCCATCGCCCTTGCCACCATGACCGGCATGATCGGCGATATTGAACCCCAGCCCCGCGCCATGCGCAAGGCGGCCGGGGCGGGGTATTCGACCGCAACCGATCTGGCCGACTGGCTGGTGCAGGTTCTGGCGATGCCGTTCCGCGAGGCGCATCATGTTACCGGCGCCATCGTCTCGCGCGCCTAAGAGATGGGCAAAACACTCGACAAGCTGCCGCTCAAGGTCATGCAGGAGATCGAGCCGCGGATCACGGCGGATATTTTCAACGTTCTCTCCGTGGGCAATTCGGTGAAAAGCCGCACCTCCTTTGGCGGCACTGCGCCGGTGAATGTGCGCCGCGCCGCACGGCGCTGGTTAAAGGCACTGGAAAAGGACGCGGCGAAGGGCTAGAGTCTTTCACGCTTAAATGGCACCGGACCGGTGCCGGTTCGATCAAAAACCGAAGCACTCCAGGCTTGCATCATGAAAAAAACATTTGTCCTCATATTCGCCCTGATGCTCACTCTTGGCGCCTGCGGCCGCAAGGGCCCGCTTGAGATGCCTCCGAATACACCGGAACCGGACAAGGACAAACCGGTTATTCTCGACCCCCTTGTCAAATAACACTGATAATCCGGCAATTTCCCCTTATTTTTTACAGGCTTTAACTGATGGATCACTTTGACTACAAGGGCGGCATCCTGCATGCCGAGGACCTCTCGATAGAAGACATCGCGCGCGAGACCGGCACACCGTTTTATGTCTATTCCACGGCAACCCTCACCCGCCATTATCAGGTGTTCTCACGCGCCTTTGCCGGTTTGGACACTCTGATATGTTATTCTGTCAAGGCCAATTCCAATATCGCGGTCTTAAAAACTCTTGCCGATCTGGGCTCGGGCATGGATGTCGTCTCCAGGGGCGAACTGCGCCGCGCCCGCGCCGCCGGGGTGCCGGGGCAAAAGATCGTTTTTTCCGGCGTTGGCAAAACCCGGGAGGAGATGGCCGAGGCGCTGGATGAGAACATTTACTGTTTCAATATCGAATCCGAGCCTGAACTGGAGGCTTTAAGCGGGATTGCGGCGGCAAAAGAGGTAAAGGCCCCGGTAGCCCTGCGTATCAACCCGGATGTGGACGCCCGCACTCATGCCAAAATCTCCACCGGCAGGGCCGAGGATAAATTCGGCATTCCCTGGAAGCGCGCTCGCGAGACCTATGCCATGGCGGCAAAACTGCCCGGCATTCGCGTCACCGGCATAGATATGCATATCGGCTCCCAGCTCACCGAACTTGAACCATTTTCAAACGCCATCTCGCGTCTTGGCGATCTGGTGCGCGAGCTGCGCGCCGCGGGCCACAGGATCAATCATTTCGACTTTGGTGGCGGTCTTGGCATCCCTTACAGGCGCGGCAACGCCCCGCCGCCACATCCGGATGAATACGCTGAAATGGTCAAGGATATGGCCGCCGAGTTTGATTGCCGTCTGGTTTTTGAACCGGGCCGGATGATTGCCGGCAATGCCGGGATTCTGGTGGCGAAAATTATCTATATCAAGCAGGGCGAAAACAAAACCTTCGCCATAGTTGACGCCGCCATGAATGATCTGGTGCGCCCGACGCTCTATAGCGCCCATCACGATATTCTCCCCGTTCGCGCCGCGGCCCCTGATGTGCCGGAGCGGGACTATGATATCGTCGGCCCGATCTGCGAATCGGGCGATTTTCTCGCCAGATCACGCAAACTCCCCCCCCTTGCCGCCGGTGATCTCATTGCCGTGATGTCGGCCGGTGCTTATGGCGCAGTGCTTTCGGGAACCTACAACACCCGGCCCCTGATCCCGGAAACTCTGGTCAATGGCGCCGATTACGCCATAATCCGTAAACGCCAGAGTTATGAGGCGCTATTGGGTCTTGATGCGCTGCCCCCGTGGCTGTGACCTCGCATCCGGGCCCCTCTCATGCTAGAGTGGCGTTGAAATGCAGCGCCAGACACATATCGAGCCGCAAGAACCGGTCATAGAACTCCCCGCCGCCCTGCGCCGCAAACGCGCCCTGGCGCGCGCTGTCCTCATCTGGGAAGAACTGTGGCCTGCCCTGTGGCCGCCGCTTGGCGTCATCGGCTTGTTCGTGCTGAGCGCCATGGCGGGTTTATGGCGCGATCTGCCGTTTTTTGTCCATATCGGCGCCCTTGTCCTGTTCGCGGTTTTGCTGATTATTGCCGTCTTGCCCCTTCGGCACCTGCAATGGCCGCACAAAAGCGAGGCGCTGCGCCGGCTGGAGCTGGCTTCGGGGCTTGAGCACCGACCCCTGTCATCGCTTTCCGATACATTAAGCCTGGGGCTGGATGACGCCTCGACACACCGGCTGTGGCAGGCCCACAAACAGGCATTAAAAACTTCGGCGCGCCAACTGAAAACCGGCTGGCCCGCCCCCGGCCTGGCCCGGCGCGACCCCTATGCCCTGCGGGCATTGCTGCTTCTTCTGCTCATTCCCGCCTATTTCCATGCCGGGCCCGAATGGAACCGCACGCTCATGCGGGCACTCAACCCCGCCCATGGCTATGAGTCGCAAATCATCACCATGGACGCCTGGCTCAAACCCCCGGCCTATACCGCCGCGCCGTCGCTTTTTCTCGCTCAGGGCCAGATTGCAGCGGACCGGCCCGTGACTGGAAAATTCAGCGCCCCGGTGGGAAGCGAGCTTGTCATCCGTCTCAGCGGCACCGGGGAAGCGCCGCGTTTGATCCTGAATGGCGGGACCGGAAAATCCGGCTTTATCCGCAAGGCCGACCGGGTCTGGGAGGCCAGACGCACTCTCTCGCAATCGGGCCCTGTCGGCGTTTGGGCCGGCGGGCGCGCCATCACCTCATGGCAGTTTGATCTTTCACCTGATGCGCCGCCGCAAATCCGCCTGGTAAAAAGACCGGAAACCACCCCCTCCCAGGTCCTGAAGCTGACCTATGAGATGAGCGATGATTACGGCGTCAAACAGGCCGTCGCGAAATTCCGTCTCAAAACCTCATCGCAAGGCCGGGATAATTCACCCCCCCTGATGAAACCGCCCGGTTTTTCCCTGCCGGTTTTTGCCGGGCAAACCCCCACAAAACCCCGGGTGATCTACCGCGACCTGACGGCGCATCCCTGGGCCGGGCTGGAGGTGGAGCTCACCTTGAGCGCCCGTGACGGGGCCGGTCAGGAGACAGCAAGCCAGCCGGTTTATTTCCGGTTGCCGGAGCGCGCCTTTACCAAAGCGCTGGCAAAAGCCATCATCGAGCAAAGGCGCCTGCTGGTGCTCGACCCTGAAAACCGCTGGATTGTCGGCACCGCTCTGGACGCGCTGAGCATGGCGCCCGGGCGCTTTATAAAAGATTCCGGCATTTATCTTGGTCTGCGCGCCGCTTACCGCGCCCTGCACCGGATTGACGATGAAATTGACCTGAGCGACGTCATGAACCTGCTCTGGGACATTGCGCTGGATGTCGAAGGCGGGGATCTTTCCGCCGTCGCGCGCAATTTGCGTCAGGTGCAGGAGAAGCTGCGCCGCGCTCTTGACCGGGGCGCCCCGGATGATCAAATCGTCAAACTGATGCAGCAGCTTAAAAATGCCCTGGGGCAATATCTTGAAGAAATGCGCAAAAGAGCCGCCGCGGCAAAACCGGGATCACCGCGGCAAAGACTGCTGGGCAACAGGGCCATCCGTCCGCAGGATTTGACAAAAATGCTCGACGAGCTTGAAAATCTCGCCCGAAGCGGCGCCAGAGACGCGGCGCGGCAGATGCTGTCGAAACTGCAGGACCTGCTGGAGAATCTCACCGCCGGTCCCGGCCCGCATGAGGACCGCGAAGACCAGGCGATGAACAAATGGATGGAGGATTTCGACAAGCTGATGCGCGAGCAGCAAAAATTGCAGGAGGAAACCTTCTCAAACCGCAAACCCGAAACCGGCAACCGGAGCGAAAACAGCCGCGCGCCGGGCCGGAGCGGCAAAAAACCGCCCGGCGGCGAGAAGAGTGAAAAACAGGGCCGGATGAAGGCCGGAAAAGACGGGCAGCAGGGCAAACCGGCACAGCGCCAGCGCGAATTGCAGGGGCGGCAAAACGCCCTGCGCCACACTTTGCGGGGCTTGAGCAAACAACTGGGCAAGATGGGCCTGAAAGCGCCCGACCCCTTTGGCCGCGCCGGTGAGGCCATGGAGCGGGCCGGGAAGCAGCTTGGAAAAGGGCGCAACGGCGATGCCGCGGGCGAGCAGGGAGAAGCGCTCGATAATCTGCGCCGCGCCATGCGCTCCATCGCCCGCCAGATCATGCGCCGCATGGCCCGCAACGCCGGCGGCGGACCGCAGGGCAAAAACCGCGTCGATCCGCTGGGGCGCGTTTTGCCCTCCGATCAGATCGGCAGCAATGAAAGGATGCGAAGATCCGGCGAGGAGGGCATGAAAGAAGCCTTCCGGCTGCGCAATGAGCTCAAGCGCCGTCTGGGCGAGCGCTCAAGACCCGAGCCCGAACGACAATATCTTGAACGCCTGCTGCGCTGGTTTTAAATCCGGCCCGGGATAAACGGTAAAATCTATTTTTCGCCGCGCGCCTTTTTGATCGCCGGGATGATAATTCTTTCCAGATCCCTGGGCGCAATCGGTCCGATATGCTTGTAACGGATAATTCCCTCGCCATCGATCACATAGGTTTCGGGCACGCCGTAAACCCCGAAATCAATGCCGGTACGGCCCTTTTTGTCAAAACCTATGGCGTCAAAGGGATTGCCCAGCTGGTTGAGAAAGCCGATCGCCTTTCGGGTTGTATCCTTGTAATTAAGCCCGACGAGCGGCGCTATTTTCATCTCGGCGAAGCGCTTCAGAACCGGGTGTTCCGTGCGGCATGCGGTGCACCATGAAGCCCAGACATTGAGGACATGAACCTTGCCCTTGCGCAAATCGGCCGAAGACAGGCCCGGAACCGGCTTGCCGCCGCGTTCCAGACCCTTTATCGGCGGCAAATCAAATTCGGGCACCGGTTTGCCGATCAGAACCGAAGGCAGACTGGAAGGATCGCCGCTGGAAAGCTGGTAGAAAAACAGCCCCGCCAGCCCGCCAAACAGCACAACCGGCAAAAAGGCCATCCAGATGGGACGTTTCCTTGGCGCATCGGGCGTTTCCTGGGCGATATCATCTGTCATGCTGGGACCTTTTTTTACGGTGCGTTATCCATAGCGCGGGCGCTGGGGCGCTTTGGTGTCCCCTTATCTTGCAGTCTCCGGAGCAGCCGCGCCTGCCGTTTGAGATCGCTCCAGATGTAAAATGTAAGTCCGATCAGAACCAGGGCGGAAACCCCGTAAGCGGCCCAGATAAAATACGCGTATTTACCCATGATAACCGCCCTCCGCCTGGGCCAGGCGCATATTGCGCACCCTGCGGCGCAGGATTTCCGCCCGCATGGCAGCCAGTATAAGGGCCGTGAACAGCACCATATAGGCCCCGATCATGATCAGCAGGGGGACAAGAATGCTGGAATGAATGGCCGGACCGCCGCCCTTCACGATGCTGGCGGGCTGGTGCAATGTGTTCCACCAGTCCACCGAGAATTTGATAATCGGAATATTGATCGCGCCCACGAGCCCCAAAATAGCCGCCGCCCGCCCGGCCTGTATCGGCTCTTCGATCATCTGCCACAGGGCCATATAGCCCATATAGAGCAAGAACAGCACCAGAACCGAAGTGAGCCGCGCATCCCAGACCCACCAGGCGCCCCACATGGGTTTGCCCCAGATCATACCGGTCATCAGGGCGAGAAAAGCAAAAGCCGCCCCGATCGGCGCGGCGGATTTGGCGGCGACATCCGCCAGCGGATGTTTGAAAATCAGCGAGACCGCGCTGGCAAAGGCGATATAGCCATAGACAAATGTCGCCATCCAGGCGGCGGGGACATGAATAAACATGATCCGCACGGTTTCACCCTGCTGATAATCCGCCGGCGCAATGAACAGCCCCCAGTACAAACCAACAGCAAAGAGGATAACAGTCAACCCGCTCACCCAGGGCAGGAGCACCCCGGAAAGTTTCATAAAACGGGCCGGATTGGCATAATAATCGAACATGGTTTTGATCTACTCTTTTGTGTCTGTTTGTGCAACTCACAGAAAATTCAATCGAGATTCAAGCGAATGGCAGCAGCGGCCGCAATCGGACTAATCACCGCACTCACCAGCGTGATGGCAAGAAGAATCATGAACGGCGAGCCAAACGGCGAGGGCCCCACCAGAACCGCATTCACCGCGCCGACACCGAAGATCAGCACCGGAACATAGAGTGGCAATACCAGCAGCGAGATCAGCAGACCGCCGCGCCGCACCCCAAGCGTCAGCGCCGCCCCGATCGCGCCAAGAAAATTTAGCGCCGGGGTTCCCGCCAGCATGGTCAGCATGAGAGGCAGGAAAGCCTGCGTATCCAGATTGAGCAAAACCCCCAGCACCGGCGCGGCGATCACCAGCGGCAATCCGGTGGTGATCCAGTGCGCCAGCATCTTGGCAATCACCACAAGCGTGAGCGATAGCGGCCCGGTGGCCAGCAGATCAAGCGTGCCGTCTTCATAATCGGCATGAAAAATCCGGTCGAGCGAGAGCAGCACCGAAAGCAGCAGCGCCACCCATAAAAGCCCCGGCGCAATGCGCGCCAGCAGATTGAGATCCGGCCCCACCCCGAGCGGGAGGATGGAAACCACGATGAGAAAGAACCCCACTGCCATGCCGCCGCCGCCGCCCTGGCGCATGGCCAGACGGATATCACGCCTTAAAATTGCCCAAAAAGAATTCATGCCGCCCTGCCGCCTAGTTTCAACTCGCGGCTGAACTCTACCCCGAGAGTGACATGGGTCGCGGCGATCAAAAGCCCGCCCGCCGCCATATGGGCCTTCATGATCGCCCCCAGAATTTCGCGCGAGGCCGTATCGAGCGAAACCGAAGGCTCGTCAAGCAGCCATAAGGGACGCTGGCCCAGAAACAATCGCGCCAGCCCCAGACGGCGCTTTTGCCCGGCGGATAAAAATCCGGCCGGAATATCGCTAAGATGGGAAAGGTTAAATCCCTCCAGCGCCGCATCGGGATCTCCGCCGTAAAGCGCCGCCCAGAATTCAAGATTTTCATAGGCGGTAAGGGCGGTTTTCAGCGCGTCGAGATGGCCGGCATAATGCGTGTGCTGGCCGATACTGCGCTCGTCATCGCCGCCTTCAAGACCAAGCCGGCCCGAACGCATCTGCACCAGCCCGGCGATCAGTCTGAGCAAACTTGATTTGCCCGACCCGTTGGGACCGGTCAGAAGCAGCCCCTCACCGGCGGCGCAGGTAAACGAAAGCGACGAAAAAACCCGCCGCCCGCCGCGCACGCATTCCAGATTTTCCGCCACCAGCCTCAAACTCGTCTCTCCTGCACCAGATCTCCGGTGCCGAGTTTTAGCCTCATTTGCTCCGGGAAGCTATTCTTTTACCGCGAGGAATAAAACTTAAACTCACGACCGCGTGTTTATCTCCCGCCTGAGCAGAAACACCGCCTGTTCGCCCAGCAGATTGACGAAGCGCGAATGGCCGAATTTCATTTTCTGGCCGTTTGCTTTCAGCGCAACGGCTTTTTCAACCGTCACATTCATTTCATCGCAAAGCGCGGTAAAATCATCGATCGTGCAAAAATGGATATTGGGCGTGTCGTACCAGTTATGCGGCAGACTTTCATTCACCGGCATGCGCCCGCCAAAAAAGAGCGATGAGCGCACCCGCCAGCTGCCGAAATTGGGGAAGGAGACAATCGCGTGGCGCCCCACCCGCAACATCTGGCGCAAAACCTCGCGCGGATTGCGCGTGGCCTGCAAAGTCTGGCTTAAAATGACAAAATCAAACGCATCGGAGGGGTATTCCGCCAGATCCCGGTCCGCATCGCCCTGTATCACCGAAAGTCCCCGCGCCACGCATTTATTGACCCCGCTTTGCGACAGCTCCATGCCGCGCCCGTCAATATTGTGCATTTCAGCCAGAAGCGCCAGCAATTCGCCGTCGCCGCAGCCCACATCTAGTACCTTGGAATCGGGTTTGACCATTTTGGCAATAATTTGCAGATCAATGCGGTGCTCCAGCACCGCAAGGCCCGTCGTGGCGTTATCAGGATTTGGTGAATTGTCAGCCATGCGAACCCTTTCCCTGATCCTCAAGCCCTCGTGCCCGGGCTGCCGAGCGGAAAAACCCGTCCATGGCATCGATCATTTCCGGCTCATCCAGCAAGAACGAATCATGCCCTTTGTCGGTCTCAATCTCGACAAAGCTGACATTGGCCGCATTGGCATTGAGCGCCTGCACGATCTCGCGGCTTTCCTCGGTCGGAAACAGCCAGTCGCTGGTAAAGGAGACCACGCAGAACCGGGTTTTCGTGCCCTTGAAAGCGGCCGCTAGTGCGCCGCCATGCGCCTGGGCAAGATCGAAATAATCCATCGCCCGTGTCACATAAAGATAGGAATTGGCGTCAAAGCGATCAACAAAGCTCACCCCCTGATAACGCAGATAGGATTCGACCTGAAAATCGGCGTCAAAGCCGAAGGTCACCGCATCGCGGTCTTGCAGGTTGCGGCCGAATTTGCGGTGCAGGGCGTTTTCGGAAAGATAGGTGATATGCGCCGCCATGCGCGCCACCGCCAGGCCCTTTTTGGGGTTGCGCCCCTCTTGTGCATAGCGCCCGCCGCACCATTCCGGGTCCGCCATGATCGCCTGACGCCCCACCTCGTGAAAGGCGATATTCTGCGAGGAATGGCGCGCCGCGGTGGCGATGGGAGCGGCGGCAAAAACCTTCTCCGGATAGCTCGCCGCCCATTGCAGCACCAGCATGCCGCCCATGGAACCGCCGATAACGCAAAACAGATCATCAATGCCAAGCCGCTCCAGCAGCTGCGCCTGAGCCTTGACCATATCGTTAATGGTGATGACGGGAAAGCAGATACCATAAGGCTCGCCCGTCTCCGGGTTGATCGAGGCCGGCCCCGTCGAGCCCAGACACGAGCCAATCACATTGGGGCAGATGACAAAAAACCGCTCCGTATCCACCGGCCGCCCCGGCCCGACCATGCGCGACCACCAGCCCGGCTTGCCGGTAATCGGATGGGTGCTGGCGGCATACTGGTCCCCGGTCAGGGCATGGCAGACCAGCACCACATTGGATTTGTCGTTATTAAGTTCGCCATAGGTTTCATAGGCCATCGAAAACGGGCCGAGCTTGACGCCGCTGTCAAGAACCAGCGCTTCATCCTGGCCAAAATGCTCAATTTTTTCTGGTGCATGATTCATGCCGCGAACCTTAACAGGGCAAACTGTACGCTGCCTGAGCCTCAAAACCGATCGCATCAGGTCCGGGGCGTTCACGTCACGGCCTTTTAGCGAATTTTTTTACGTGGCTGCAAGCCGACCGGCCAAATCACCACGAGGCGCACAGTTAAAACCATTATGCAGGAGCGCGTCAATGCTTTCTTTAACACCCGGCTGATTAAACCGCCTTGCCTGCAAACGGTTTCCTTCGGCGGGGAAGTCCTTTAAATGATAGGAACACAACTTCATGCCGCGGCAGGACCACTATGAGCATCACGGATAAAAACACGAATATTGATCTTGGCGAACTGCGCAACCGGATCGATGCGATTGATGATTCCATCCATGATCTGCTGATGCAAAGGGCAAAGCTGGCCAGCGCCATCCGCGCCGCCAAAAGCGCGATTGAAGGCGAGGGCGAAATCCTGAGCGCCTACCGCCCCGCCCGCGAGGCAGATATGCTCAGACGGCTCAAAAAGCGCCACAGGGGCGATCTGCCCTTTACCGCTGTCGCCCGCATCTGGCGCGAGATTATCGCCTCGCTGACCCAGATGCAGGCCCCTTACGGGCTCTATATCTGCGGCGGCGCCAATCTGCTCGCCTTTCACGATATCGGCCGATTTTATTATGGCGCCTCGGCCCATATCCATGTGCATGAAGATGCTGACGCGGTTTTAAACGCGGTCGCCGAAGACCCGGCCGGGCTGGGCCTTTTGCCTTACCCGGAAGCTGGTGAAGCGGCTCCCTGGTGGCCCGAGCTGATCCATTTGCGCCAAAAAGGCATAAGCGTGATCGCCTCCCTGCCTTTCTTTACCGGCCCCGATAAAGTCAAAACACCCCAGCCCTCCATTCTGGTCATCTCGCACGCCCCTTATGAACCGTCCGGCGATGACACAACCTTGCTTGCCCTGTCCGCCGGGAGTGAGGTAGCAGAGCGGCAAATTACCGACCGGATCAGGAAAGCCGGCTTTGACTCGCGGATACTGGCAAAGACGCCCGAGCGGAAAAACCCTGAAAAAATCATCGCGCTGGCAGCCATAAACGGCTTTTGGACAGAAGAGGCAAATCAGGGCCTCGACAGCAAGGACAGCATCATTCTGGGCGGCTATGCCAACCCCATTGCAACAGGAGACAAATAGATGAGCAGCATGAGCAACCCGCCCCGCCCCGCCCCCGGGGTTTTAAAGATCAATCCCTATGTCGGCGGCAAGAGCGGCGCGGACACGGACGGCCCGGTCTACAAGCTCTCTTCCAACGAGACCCCGCTCGGCCCCAGCCCGCAAGCGGTGGAAGCCTTTACAAAAGCCGGGCAAAGCCTTGAACTGTACCCCGATGGCGGCGCTCATGCCCTGCGCGAGGCAATTGCGGCGCGCTACGGGCTCAATATCGAGCGCATTGTCTGCGGCGCGGGTTCTGACGAGATTTTATCGCTCCTGGCCCAGGCCTATCTTTCCCCCGGCGATGAGGCGATTTATTCCGAGCACGGCTTCTTGATGTATAAAATCGCCATATTGTCCAATGGCGGCGTCCCCGTTGTTGCGCCGGAAAAGGATTGCACCACCAATGTGGATGCGATCCTTGAGCGGGTGACGAAGAAAACCAGAATCGTTTTTCTCGCCAATCCCAACAATCCCACCGGCACCTATATCTCCCATGATGAAATCCGCCGCCTGCATGCCGGACTGCCCGCCAATGTGCTGCTGGTCCTTGATGCCGCTTATGCCGAATATGTCCGGCGCAACGATTACGAGGCCGGGATCGAGCTGGTGGCGAACAGCGAAAACACCGTCATGACCCGCACATTTTCCAAAATTCACGGTCTGGCGGCCCTGCGCCTTGGTTGGGCCTATTGCCCGCAAAACATCGCCGATGTGCTCAACCGGGTAAGAGGTCCGTTCAATGTCAGCGCCCCTGCCATTGCCGCCGGAGCCGCCGCCATTGGTGATGGCGCCTTCATGGAAAAAGCCGCCGATCACAATGAAAACTGGAATGAATGGCTCAACGCCAAGCTTGAAGCGCTGGGATTAGGCGTCACCCCCAGCGTCGGCAACTTCCTGCTGATCCATTTTCCTGACCGGAAGGGCCGGTCCGCATCCGAGGCCGAAGCTTTTTTGACCACACGCGGGCTGATCCTGCGCCGGGTGGACAATTACGGTTTTCCCGACGCCCTGCGCATGAGCATCGGAACCGAACCGGCCAACCGGGCGCTGATCAGGGCGCTGGGCGAATTTTTACAATAACGGAAAGATTGAAAACCTCATGGATGACAAATTTCACCATGTCGCCCTCATCGGCCTCGGGCTGATCGGCTCTTCGCTTTCCCTCGCCATGCGCCGGGCCGGGATCGCGGACCGGATTACCGGCCACGCCCGCTCGGCCCGAACCCGCGCAAAAGCCCTCGAAATGGGGCTGGTGGATACGGTTTTTGATAACCCGGCCGATGCGGTGCGCGGCGCTGATTTGATTATCCTGTGCGTGCCCATCGGGGTCTATGGCACAATCGCGCGGGAAATCGCCCCTCACCTCAAACCGGGCGCAATCGTTACCGATGTGGGTTCGGTCAAGGCCGCGGTTATCCGCGATACCGCGCCGCATATTCCGACCGGGGTGCATTTCATCCCCGCCCACCCCATTGCCGGCTCGGAACGCTCCGGCCCCGAGGCCGGGTTTACCGAGCTGTTCGATGGCCGCTGGTGCATTCTCACCCCCATCCCCGGCACCGACGAAACCGCCCTGGGCAAGGTGCGTAAATTCTGGCAAAATTGCGGCATGTCGGTGGATATAATGACGCCCGAGCACCATGATCTGGTGCTGGCCATCACCTCGCATCTGCCCCATCTCATTGCCTATAATATCGTCGGCACCGCCGCCGATCTGGAAACGGTGACCGAATCGGAAGTGATCAAGTTTTCCGCCGGCGGTTTTCGCGATTCCACCCGTCTGGCCGCCTCCGACCCCACCATGTGGCGCGATGTTTTCCTCAACAACAAGGAAGCGGTTCTGGAGATGCTGGCCCGGTTTTCCGAAGATTTAACCGCGTTGCAGCGCGCCATCCGCTGGGGCGAGGGCGAAACCCTGTTCAATCTTTTTGCCCGCACCCGCAAAATCCGCCGCAATATCATTGATGCCGGACAAGACACCGAAGCGCCCGATTTTGGCCGCCCGCACGCGGATACGGGCAAGGAAGGCCCGGCAAGGGGTTAAAGGGCCAAAATCCCTACCGTAACGTCAATTCGGGATAGGGAACTCTCAGCGCACGACACAACCAGACCCGTCATCAACCCAGTGCATATCCCTTATCCCGAATTGGCGCTACCGCAGCAGCGCCATGGGGCGGCGCATCTGCCTGGGGCTGATCCTGACACATTTTGCCCCCGCCCTGGAGAGCCAGTCACAGGCAAATTTGGCTTCTTTCAGATTCAACCCGGCCAATACTGCCCCGTGGCGGTTTTTGGCCTTGCCGTTCAGCACCGCCGCCTGCGCCCCGCGCACCGCGCCGCGCAGATTGGCCATGGAGTTGAGCAGCACCCGCTTGGCGGATTTGCTGGTTTTGTAAACCCCGAACAAAATCCCCCAGCCTTTCAGGTCCTTGGCTTTGGTAATTGTCGCCACTTTTTGTTTTTCACACACATCCGGGCGCAGATTAACCGGCGCCGTGCGGCCGCCGGAATTCACCAGCGAGGCGAGCTTGCGTTTAAACCTCAATTTGACGAATTTTTGTGAAAACCCCTTCTCAAGCATCCGCGCCGAAGCGGCAAAACGATACGCCGCCGTGGGCGCGCCAAGAAAGACGGAGACCAGCCGCTTGCCCCGGCGCGTGGCGCTGGCGACAAGGTTAAAGCCCGAAGCGCAGATAAAACCGGTCTTGAGGCCGTCCGCGCCCTTGAATGTGCGCAGCATCTTGTTCCGGTTCCGGAGCTTTTTCTTGCCCCATTTCAGATAGCGCTCGCCAAACACCCTTGATTGTTTGGGATATTCAAGGATGATCGCCCGCGCCAGAAGCCCCATATCGCGCGCCGTGGTGATCTGTTCGGGCGCCGGAAGCCCGTGGGAGTTGACAAAATTCGTCCCGCTCATGCCAAGGCCGCGGGCAACCTGGTTCATTCTTTTGGCAAAGTCTTTTTCACTTCCCGAAACCGCCTCGGCCAGAACCACCGCCATATCATTGGCCGAACGTATGGCCATGGCCCGCATGGCCTGACGAACGGTTACGCTCTTTCCCGCCGGCACGCCGATCTTGCTGGGCGGCGCGCTCATGGCGGCCTTGGAAACCCTGATTTTCTGATTGCTTTTCAAGCGCCCGGCAGCGATTTCGCCAAACACGATATAGGCGGTCATCAATTTGGTCAGCGAGGCCGGATGCCAGGGTAACCCGGCCTGTTCGGCATGCAGAACTCTGCCGCTTTTCACCTCAAAAACCAGGGTGGGCCGCGCCAGCGCCCGAGTGTTTCCAAACCCGGAAAAAAAATACAGGGAAAGAAGGACAAAAACTGCAATGCGATACGTCAAGGATTTGGTTCCCGTTTTCGCGGCGAAGCGCCATTGTTATTCTTTGCAAAGGCCCTATCATGCCATAACGGCAACAATCAAGGCAGGCGGATGACTTGTCGCGGTAATTTTAGCGAAGCTTCGCGCCCTTGCAAAGGCAAGATTTCAGAGAACCGGAAATGATGCGAAACCCAACACCACCGCCGCCGCCAATTCCGGTGACTTTGATCACCGGTTTTCTGGGCAGCGGCAAAACAACCCTGCTCAATGCCCTGCTCAAACATGAAGGCATGTCCGATACCGCCGTGATCGTAAATGAATTTGGCGAGATCGGCATTGATCATCTGCTGGTTGAACAGGTCGATGAGGGCATTATCGAGATGTCGAGCGGCTGTTTGTGCTGCACCATCAGGGGCGATCTGGTCAACACCCTGGAGGATTTGCTGCGCCGCCTCGACAATCACCGCATCAAACCCTTCGCAAGGGTGATCATTGAAACCACCGGACTTGCCGACCCTGCGCCGATTTTGCACACCATCATGACCCACCCCTATCTGGTCATGCGCTACCGCCTCAGCGCCATCGTCACCACCATCGATGCGGTGAACGCGGCGGCGACATTTGATCAACACGAGGAATCCGTCAAACAGGCCGCCGTTGCCGACCGCCTTGTCCTGACCAAAACCGATCTGCTGCAAAACGAAGATGAGCTTGCCCCCCTGACGGCAAGGCTTAAATCCCTCAACCCCGCCGCCGCCCTCCTGCTGGCGGCCAGGGGCGAGGCCGTGCCGGACGCCCTGTTTGACGCCGGACTTTTCGACCCGGCCAGCAAATCCGCCAATGTCCGGCGCTGGCTGAATGAAGAGGCCTATAAGGATGCGCATCACGGCGCGCATCACCGCCAAGATGTCAACCGCCACGATGCCTGTATCGAGGCTTTCTGCCTCACCAAATCAATGCCTTTAGCCGAAAGCGCCTTTCAGATGTTCCTTGAATTGTTACAGGCTGAATACGGCAAGGGTCTGCTGCGTCTGAAGGGCATCGTTGCCCTGCGTGAAGACCCGGAACACCCGGTTGTCATCCATGCCGTGCAACATGTGCTGCACCCGCCCGTCCGTCTTGAAAGCTGGCCGGATGAAGACCAGCGCACCAGGCTGGTCTTCATCATGCGTGATATCAGCAAAACCATGATTTCGGACCTATTTGACGCCTTCGTTGACCCGCGCAGTGCCCGAAGTGCCGCCATAGCGGCAAACCGCAATAACCCGCTCGCCCTCGGTCCCGGCCGCGCCCTGCTGGATGATACCCCGGATGTTTAGGCTCAGGACCCATTAATTTCCTGCATTTGTGACTGGTTCCTGAATCAATGTCTTCCAGAACGAGGAGGGCAACCTGTCAGATCACTTTTGGCCTGGCGAAGAACAGTTGGCACGGATGAAACCGTATTTTCCTTCATCACACGGCGGGCCCCGGGTGGATGATCGCAAAGTTATCAGTGGGCATCATCCATGTGTTGTGTAATGGACTGCGCTGGCGGAACGCGCCAGCGGTCTACGGGCCACATAAAATCTTGTATAACAGGTTCATGCGCTGGTCGAAGATGGGTGTACTCGACAAGATTTTCACTGCCCTTGTCAAGGAAGGCGGTTTGCCGGATCGGTTGATGATTGACGCAACCCACCTCAAGGCACACCGTACCGCGTGCAACCTGTTAAAAGGGGGGATGTTCCCCGCGCTATTGGCCGCACAAAAGGCAGGCTGAACTCTAAATTGCATGCGGTTTGACCGCTGCGCACATACTTTCCTCTCAGCAATCCAGTATGGCAATCCCGTGAAATGGCTGGCTGAACAACCCGTGCAACACCAAGGCCGTGGGGGCTTTGCCTTGTTTTATAATGAGTTAATGGAGCGGGCGATGAGATTCGAACTCACGACCCTAACCTTGGCAAGGTTATGCTCTACCCCTGAGCTACGCCCGCTCACATGATGCCGTGAAAAGGGACGCCCCTTTCACAGATTCGAGGGTGTTATTGCGCAAAGCGCTGAAGAATGCAATAGGGAGGTTTGAGGAAACCGCAACTTGTGTGGTTTTTATGCCCGCAACTTTTACCATGATGATCAAACAGGCCATGCCCGCAACCCCCGACGATCTGTTTGCCAGACTGAAAAGTCTCTCGATCAGGGTCAGGACCCACCATCACCCGCCGCTTTTCACCGTGCAGGACTCGCAAAGACTGCGCGGTGATATTCCCGGCGCGCATTGCAAGAATCTGTTCCTGAAAGACAAGAAGGGCGCGTTGTGGCTGATCGTAACGCTTGAGGAAACCCGTATTGATCTCAAATCCCTGCACAAACGCATCGGCGCGGGACGGCTTTCCTTTGGCAAGCCTGAATTGCTCATGCAGGTTCTGGGCGTCACCCCCGGCTCGGTTTCCCCCTTCGCCCTGATCAATGATACGCAGCAGCGGGTAAACGTCGTCCTTGATCGTGAAATGATGGCGAAAGAGAGCCTCAATTATCACCCGCTGACCAATGAGATGACATCCACGATCTCCAGCTCCGGCCTTCTCGCTTTCATCCGCGCCTGCGGCTTCGAGCCGGCGCATCTTGAAGTTGCCGCCAAAGACGATTAGTTTAGCAAATAATAATATTTCTCCCCCGACGCGGGCAAATGCGCGTCATGAAAGAGGTTGACCGATATGAATGATGTACAACCCGCAGCGCCGGAGCACAGCGGCGAACTGGTCAGGGAAAGCACCGATGCAAGGTTCAAGCCCGATGTCATTGACGCCTCAAGCGAGGCGCTGGTTCTGGTTGATTTCTGGGCCCCCTGGTGCGCCCCGTGCCGCCAGCTCGGGCCAGCCCTTGAAAAAGTTATCGCCGAGCAGGGCGGCGGCACCCGTCTGGTGAAGATCAATATTGATGAAAACCAGGCCATAGCGGGCCAGCTCGGCGTTCAGTCCATTCCGGCCGTCTTTGCCTTCAGGGACGGCAAGCCGGTGGACGGCTTTATGGGTGCACTGCCCGAAAGCGAGATTCGCAAATTCATCGAGAAAAACGGCGGCAGCGGCAATGCGCAGGTAAAAGCCGATCTGGACGCCGCCGCCGCCGCTCTGAAAGGCAGTGATGCGGAAACGGCCGGAAAGCTCTATTCCGCCATCGTGCAGCAAAACCCGGATGATCTGGCCGCAATCACCGGTCTGGCGCAGGCTCTGCTCGCCCTTGACGATCTGGAAGGGGCCGCCAAAGCTCTGGAGCTTGTTCCTGCAAACAAACAGAATGACCCGGAGGTTTTGAGCCTCAAGGCGGCCATCGACCTGGCGGCGCAATCGGAGGATGCGGGCGATATCGAGGCGCTTGAGGCCGCGCTTCAGAATAACCCGGACGATCATGCCGCAAGGCACGAGCTGGCCATCGCGCTGGGCGGTGCCGGACGGCGCGAAGAGGCGCTGGAGGCGCTGCTTGAGATCATCCGGCGCGACCGCGAATGGAATGACGAGGCCGCCCGCAAGCAGCTTTTGCAATTCTTCGATGCCTGGGGCGCGGGCGATCCCGATGTCGCCAGAGCCCGGCGCCGGCTCTCGACCCTGCTGTTTTCGTAAAACCGCCGTGAAAGAGAACATTGAGCCCTCCATCTCACAAGCTGAGCGGTTTTCTTCACCCTGAAGACATGCCCGCGACATTGCCGGTCTTTACCCAGCCCGGCTTGTTGCTCCTGCCGCGAATACATATTCCGCTCAAGATTCAGGATCGTGCCAAGATCGCCCTTGTTGAAGATGCAATCGGGCGCAAATCCCTCATCGGCCTGACCCAGCCTTGTGAGCCTTTTGGCGAGAAGCCGGTGAAAATGGCAGAGCCTGATCTTTGCGCCGTTGGCTGCGCCGGACTGATCACCGATTACACCAGGATCGCAAGCAACCATATGATTGTCAGACTGCTGGGGATTTGCCGCTTTGAAATCCACCGCGAAATGGACGGCGCAGCGCCCTACCGCCTGTTCCGGGTCAACTATGCCGGTTTTGCCGATGATTTTACCCCCGGCCACGGCGAATCGTGCGTTGACCGCAGCAAACTGCTTGATCTTTGCGCCAGCTATCTTGATCTGGATAAAACGGGCAGGGACTGGCGTGAAGTGGAAAAACTCGACAGCGAATCCCTTGTCAATATTCTGGCCATGCTTTTCCCGCATGAAATCCGGGACAAACAGGCGCTTCTGGAGGCCGCCAATCTGGCGCTGCGCAGCGAAATTCTGATCAGCCTGACTGAAAAGGCCCTGCTGCGCGAACAGATGGGCGATCAAATCGTCAAACAATGAGAAAAAGCCATGAGCAAGCAAGACAACAAACACGACAATCAGGACAAACTCGAAACAATCGACCGCAAATTGCTCGAATTGCTGGTGTGTCCCCTCACCCGCGGACCGCTCGAATATGACCGGGAGGCAAATGAACTCATCAGCCGCGCCGCCAAACTCGCCTACCCGATCCGCGACGGCATCCCCATCATGCTGGTGGATGAAGCCAGACCCCTGGAAGAAACCGGCTGACGCCGGTCCGCTTTGAAACACGAAGGAAAATCACTTCATGAGCACGACACACACCACCCCGAACGATCCCTGGCCGACCGAGATCAAATCGCTTGAAGAGGGCAAAATCCTTCAGGTGAGTTTTGATACCGGCGATCATTTTGAGTTTACGGCGGAACTGCTGCGGGTGGAAAGCCCCAGCGCCGAAGTTCAGGGCCACAGCTCCGAGGAAAAAAAGACCATTGCGGGCAAGCGCAATGTCAGGATCAAAAAGATCGAACCGGCCGGCAATTACGCCGTATTGCTGCGCTTTGACGATGGCCATGATACGGGGCTGTTTTCCTGGGAATACCTTTACGATCTGGGCACACGCCGCGATGAAGTCTGGCAAGCTTATCTTGCCGCCCTGAAAGATCAGGGCCTGAGCCGCGATTAGGCTTTTATTGGTCGATCCCGAGGTTTCAAATTGCGCGGGCTTGTTCTAAGCTCACCATATGCCGCAGTGGAATCAAGAAACCGCAAAACAGTTGATCGAGCAAGCGCATGGGCAGGAAAAGCCCTTGACAGCGGCGCTGCGTCTTTTGCAGGATTATTTTCACCATATCGACACGCAGGCGATCCCCCTGCTCGCCGGCATTTACAATCTCGGCCCGGCCGAAGTGCACGGGGTCATCAGTTTTTACACTGATTTCACAACAACCCCGCCCGGCCGCCGCATCATCCGCCTGTGCCGGGCCGAAGCCTGTCAGGCGGTGGGCGCGGATGAATTGGCCGCCCACGCGCAACAACATCTTGGCGTCAAAATGGGCGGGACGAGCGCTGATGGCGAGGTCACTCTGGAAGCTGTTTATTGTCTGGGCCTGTGCGCCAATGGTCCGGCAGGGCAGATTGATGGCGAACCAGCGGTTCATCTTGATCCGGAAAAACTCGAAAAACTGATTACCGGGCGGCCTGAAGGGGAGGCCTCATGAGGGGAAAACTCTATCTGCCCCGTGAAAGCGCCGCCATGGCTCTTGGCGCGGGCAGGCTTGCCGATGCGCTGTTGCAGGAGGCGGGCGCGCGCCAGCTTGATATTGAGCTTGTGCGCACCGGCTCGCGCGGCGCTTTTTGGGCCGAACCGCTGCTTGAAGTGGCAAGCGGAGAGGGCCGCATCCTCTATGGCAATATCGGGGCTGAGGATGTCCCTTCCCTGTTTACAGCCGGTTTTCTGGATGGCGGCGCCCATGAAAAGCGCCTCGGGCTTGTTGAAGATATTCCCTGGCTGGCGCGGCAGAGCCGCCGCTGCTTTGTCCGCTGCGGCGTCACCGACCCGCTGAGCCTTTCCGATTACCGGCGCCATGGCGGATTTTCCGGCCTGACAAAAGCACTCGCCATGCCGCCCGGCGATGTGGTTCAGGCCATAACGGATGCGGGGCTGCGCGGGCGCGGCGGCGCGGGCTTTCCGGCCGGGATAAAATGGCGCACGGTCGCCGGAGCCAAAGCAGCGCAAAAATACATCATCTGCAATGCCGATGAGGGCGATTCGGGCACGTTCGCCGACCGGCTGATTATGGAAAGCGATCCGTTTTTACTCATTGAAGGCATGGTGATCGCAGGCTTTGCCACCGGGGCCTCCAAGGGCGTGGTTTACCTGCGCTCGGAATACCCCCTCGCAGCGCAAATTCTCACCAAAGCCCTTGATCTGGCAACAGAGGCCCGATGGCTGGGGCGGAATATCGGGGGCGCGGATTTCAGCTTTGAAATCGAGCTTTTTATCGGGGCCGGTTCCTATATCTGCGGCGAGGAAACCGCCCTTCTTGAAAGTCTGGAGGGCAAACGCGGCGAGGTGCGCAGCAAACCGCCGCTTCCGGCTCTTGCGGGACTTCATGGCCGGCCCAGCGTGATCAACAATGTGCTTACCCTTTGCGCCGCGCCGGATATTCTCGCTCATGGCGCGGAGGATTATCACGCATATGGACAGGGCAAATCGCGCGGAACCTGCGCTTTCCAGCTTGGCGGCAATGTCCGCTATGGCGGTCTCATCGAGGCCCCGTTCGGCATTTCCCTGCGCGAGCTGGTGGAAGATTATGGCGGCGGCACAAAATCGGGCCGGCCTTTGGGCGCGGTTCAGATCGGTGGCCCCCTCGGCGCCTATCTGCCCGAAGACGGGCTGGCCATAGCCATGGATTATGAAACCCTGAGCGCCGCCGGCGCGGCGCTGGGC
>JAJRYE010000056.1 GCA_024275895.1 Alphaproteobacteria bacterium
AGCCGCGCATCGGGCCGGTCTGCCTTGTTGATGACAACAATGGCCGGCAGCCCCAGCCCCAGCGCCTTCATGGTGACAAACTTGGTTTGCGGCATCGGCCCCTCGGCGGCGTCCACCAGCAGCACCACCGCATCCACCATGGACAAGATGCGCTCCACCTCGCCGCCAAAATCGGCATGGCCCGGCGTATCGACGATATTGATCCGCACTTCGCCCGCTTCCGGTGACTTCCAGATCACCGAGGTGCATTTGGCCAGAATGGTAATCCCGCGCTCGCGCTCAAGGTCGCCCTGATCCATGGCTCGTTCCGCCACCTGCTGATTGTCGCGGAAAATACCCGATTGTTTCAACAACTCGTCAACAAGGGTAGTTTTGCCATGATCGACATGGGCGATAATGGCGACATTTCGCAATTGCATAAAGATACCTGCTTGTAAAAACTGCCCGCCCTCCCCGCCACTCTTGCCTGAATAATTTCAGAACGCGGCAATGAAAGAAACAGGCGGACACGGGAAAAAGGAGAATTGGCCCGTATCTATACGCAAGCGCGTATTTAGGCAAGCTATGCTTTTGCTGCTTCCCCGGCATCCTTTTGGCGCAACCATTCCCCCATCTGCCCGTACAGGACTTCAGCCTCGGCCGGAAAGGTCAAAACCGCGCTGAAACTGCGCAGCGCCGCCTGATGCGCCACATCGTCAAATTCGGCCGGGACGGCAAGAACGACAACCCCCTGCTGCTCCTGAGTCATGCGGGCGATCATGGGGGCCTGCATATCATCCGTATGCAGGCAGACAAAGCTCAAATGGGCCGGAAAATTTTCCTGATTTTCAAGATAGGAGCGCCCCGACGTAAACACGGTGACGATATGGCCATCATCCTCAAGCACACGTTGCAAGGCCCATAAATCCTTGTGGCTGACCCCGACAAGATTGATGCGCAGCGAGGGCAGGCCCGAGCGGACCGGACCAACTTCGGGAACAGGCTCATTGCCGTGCGATTTGTCCCGCGGTTTGTCCTGCATCAGCGCTTTATACAGCTTGACCTGTTCGCGCTGTTTTTTCTCATCGACCCGCATCGCCTGACGCAGCGCCGCCTCGATGCGGGCCAGCATGATCTCGAAATCCACCGGTTTGGTCAGGTAATCATCGGCCCCCAGCTTCACCCCCTGAATCTCGTCTTTGCGGTCAGCCAGGGCCGAAAGAAAGATGAACGGCATATCGGCAAATTCAGCATGTTTCTCACGCAGTTCCCTCAACAGGCCAAAGCCATCCAGTTTGGGCATGGTGATATCGGAAACAACAAGATCAGGCTTGAAACGCAAAATTTCACGCAAACCGTCAAGGCCGTCCCCGGCCTGCACCACCTGATAGCCGGCATCCTCCAGTTCCTCGGCAATATCGGCCCTTAAATCCGCCTCATCCTCAATACATAAAACTTTCGCGGCTCCCGCCATTTTCAATCCCCCGTTTCGCTTGCAAAATCCGGCCCCGCAACCGGCAGCCGAATCGTAAACACACTACCCTCACCCTTGCGGCTTTGCAGCGCAATATCGCCGCCATGCTCACGCACCAGAAGCTTTGCCAGATTAAGCCCGATCCCGGTTCCGGCAATTCCGGTAGATGTCTTGGCGCGAAAAAAGCGCTCGAACAGGCGCGGCTGGTCCTCTTCATCAATGCCAAGCCCGTAATCGCGGACATGAACGAGAATATCGCCCCCCGCAACCGCGCCCTCAACATGAATATCCGGGCTATCGGGCGAGTATTTCACCGCATTTGAGAGCAGATTGGCCATCACCCGCCCTATGCTGCCGCAATCGCATTTTACGGTTTCGGGCAAACCCTCAAGCTGCCAGGAAATCTTGTGGTTGATCGCAATCTCCTGCTGGCGCAGGCAGACCTTTTCGATCAGGGTTTTGATATGGCAATCGCTGATTTTGAGTTGCACCTTGCCCGCATCCATACGCGCCGCCGACAGCGTGCTCTCCATAAGCTCCGTCATGCGCTGCACCGAGCGCCTGATTTTGAAAACCCGGGTGCTGAGTTCGGCTTCATCAAGCCGCGCCTTGCGTCGCTCAAGGCGCTGGGCGGTGCTGTCGATAATTGCCAGCGGGGTGCGAAATTCATGGCTGGCCATGGAGACAAACTGGCGTTGCAGATCGTTCAGCTCCATTTCTTTCTTCAATGCAGCCTGCAACTTGTCTGCTTGTTTTTTAAGACGTTTTTCCTGCTCCACATACGCGGTGATATCGGTATTCACCACGATCAGGTCGCCGTTTTTGGCTCTTGAGCGCGAAATTGTTACAATCTGCCCCTCAGGCAAAATTCTCACCTCGTCCCCGGTATCGCCCAAAATCGTATCAACGCGCGAGGCCAGTTGCCTTGGCGGCAGATCAGGATAGAGCGCCGCGACAAGACTTGCCAGCGGCGCCCCCGGCACCAGAAGGCCGTCAAGCTGCGGATACAGGGCTTTCAAGCCCTCATTGGCCGCAATTACCCGCCCCTCCTTGTCATAAATAATAACGCCGCCCGACATCACATTAATCGCCGACATCAAACGCTTTTGCGCTTTTTTCTCAAGTTCCAGCGCCTTTTTTATTTCCTCCTCGGCCTGCTTCTGGCGCGAGATATCGGTGCGCACCGAGATATAGCCGACAATCTCGTTCTCACGCCCGAAAACTGGCGCAATCGAGGTATATATCCAGCAATTGCCGCCATCCTTTCGGCGGTTGTTGATATGCCCCTCCCACATCAATCCCGAGGAAATACGCGCCCATAACTGCTCAAAAAAATCCTCTGAATGATGGCCGGATTTAAAAATCCGGTGATTTTCACCGATCAGTTCGCCGCGGCAAAAGCCGGTAACCTCACACATCTTGTCATTGACATAGACAATACGCCCGTCCTTGTCAGTCATGGAAATCAGGGTATGCTGGTCAAGTGCGCCCATAAAGGCGTTTTGATAATATTCCACCTCGCTTGAACGCTGGAAAAAATCGGCGTCATCAATATCCTGATCGCCGTAAAAGGCCTCATAGAGAGCATCAACCTGCATCCCGGACAACATAGCAATCCCACCACCATCACGTTAAAGTTAATGCGCATAGCCCCTACCCGCAAAACAATCTTTACGTGTGTTTTATTAAAAATAAGTTATCTGCGGTTGTTTTGCCATCCGGCAAGACCGACGGACAAAACGCAACGCCAATCGCCGCCCTGCGCAAGCGCAAGCGGTCCAGGAATTAAATAAAAAAAACAATGACTTAAAATCTCTACCCGGTGAGATATTGCAGAATATTCCGGTCGGCCTCTGTTGTCATGGAGAGTTTGTCCTGCACCAGTTGCGCCGCTGTCTGCCCGGCCAGTACCCTGGCTGCTTCCTCCTCGCGCGCCGCCTCGGCATCGCTGCGCCTTGCCGCTTCGGATTCCCGGGAGAGTTCAGCCTCGCGCGCCAAGGCTTCCCTGACGGAGATATCTGCCGCCCGGGCCATTTCATCCAGCCTGAGACTCAAATCAGCGGCTCTTTGCGCCAGTGGAGAGGTGGAAATATAGACCGCCGGGTTATCCGCCGCCCCCGAAGCCCTCTCCGCTGCTCTGTTGTTCGTTTCCTGAGCCCGCTTCTCGGCCGCATCCTGACGCGCCTGAAGAGATACCGAGGAAGATTCCGCTACAGTAATTGCCGACATTTGCCTGTCCTTTGACAATTCATTCAGCCGCTGCGGCCAAATTCACTGACTTTTACAAGGCGCCGTCATTCTGAGCGATGCAAGTGAGTTTCTTCACTGCGCCAATTCAACTTTAAATCTAGCATTGATATTTTTATATATAAATAATATCAGGCTGTGCTATTTAATCTAAATTTATACTATATATTCTATTTATAGAATTTAATTAAACTTAAATAGGAACTTGTTGGTTCGGATTTCATTAACCATACCCTTTTCGGACGCAGTGTGTTACCCCGTCCGGAACGTTCATCAAACCGGAACTGTTCCGGTCCGGGCTACAACCCCGGACCGGCAGGACAAGCAAGATTACTTTGGGCTTGGATATCCTCCAGCGACCGCGACTGCGGCCCGGCGCCCCGGCGCCGTGCCCGCACAGGCCGGGGCGCAGCCCCGAATATCTGCAGAATAAACTTAACCCTTACAGCGCCTTGACGATATCCTCCGTCATCTTCTTGGCATCGGCAAACAGCATCATGGTGTTGTCGCGGTAAAACAGCTCGTTATCAACCCCGGCATAACCGGGCGAAAGCGAGCGCTTCAGGAACAGCACCGTGCCGGCCGCCTCGACATCGAGAATCGGCATGCCGTAAATGGCGCTGGAGGGGTCGGTTTTCGCCGCCGGATTAGTCACGTCATTGGCGCCGATGACAAAAGCGACATCGGTCTGCGCAAACTGGGAGTTGATATCATCAAGCTCGAACACCTCGTCATAAGGCACATCGGCTTCGGCCAGCAGCACATTCATATGCCCCGGCATGCGCCCGGCCACCGGATGCACGGCATAAGATACCTTGACCCCTTCGGCCTTGAGCTTGTCCGCCATTTCGCGCAGCGCGTGTTGCGCCTGGGCAACGGCAAAACCATAGCCCGGCACAATAATTACCGAGCCGGCATTCTTCATGATAAAGGCCGCATCGGAGGCCGCGCCCTGCTTGACCGGGCGCGCCTCGCGCTCACCCTTGGCGGCGCTGGCTGTTTGCCCGAAGCCGCCCAGAATAACGCTTAAGAAAGCCCGGTTCATGCCCTTGCACATGATATAGCTCAGGATTGCACCCGATGAGCCCACCAGCGCACCGGTGATGATCAGCGCCGTATTGCCCAGCGTAAAGCCGATCCCCGCCGCCGCCCAGCCGGAATAGGAGTTGAGCATCGAGACCACAACCGGCATATCCGCGCCGCCGATGGGGATGATGATCAACACGCCGAAGACAAGCGCCAGAACGCATAACAGCCAGAAGGCAATATGGCTTTCCGTCGCCGCAAACCAGGCGATCACCACCACGAGGGCAAGGGCAAGGGCCCCGTTCACAAAATGACGCGCAGGAAGCAAAATGGGCGCCCCCGACATCGTGCCCTGCAATTTGGCAAAAGCGACAACCGAACCGGTAAAGGTGATGGCACCAATCGCGGCCCCCAGCGACATCTCGACCAGAGAAGCACCGTGGATTTGCCCCACCATTCCAATGCCAAAAGCCGCCGGTGAATAAAGCGCCGCCGCGGCCACCATCACTGCCGCCATACCAACGAGGGAGTGAAACGCCGCCACAAGCTGCGGCATGGCCGTCATGGGGATGCGCCTGGCGATCACCGCACCGATGCCGCCGCCAATGGCGATACCGGCCACGATCAGCGCCCAGCTCAGGGATGAGGGCGAGGCGACAATAAGCGTGGTGACAATGGCGATCGCCATGCCCGCCATACCCATCATATTGCCGCGGCGCGAGGTTTCGGGCGAAGAAAGCCCTCTTAAGGCCAGAATGAACAACACGCCGGAGACAAGATAAAGCAGCGCGACTATATTTGCTGACATCCGCTTAACCCTTCTTCTTGTACATGGCGAGCATGCGCTGGGTGACTAGAAAGCCGCCGAAAATATTCACCGAGTCCATCACAAGTCCCAAAAATCCGAAAACCTTGGACCATAGCGAGCCGCCCATCAAATCAGCTCCCACCGCCAGCAAGGCGCCGACGACAATCACCGAGGAGATGGCGTTGGTTACCGACATCAGCGGTGTATGCAGCGCCGGGGTCACGCTCCAGACCACAAAATAGCCGACAAAAATCGCCAGTACGAAAATCGCCAGCCGGAACACAAACGGGTCAATCTCGGCCCCGCCCAGCCCGGTCGCCTGCGCGGCGCTGCTCAGGGCCGCCACCGCGATATCGGCAAAGCCCTGCGCCTGATGCGCCGACAACAGGGCCTGATCCGCCGCTTCTTGCGCCTTGGCGGCCGCTTCCATTACACTCATACTGCTGCTCATGCCGAACCCTCGCTGTCTTTGAGCGCCGGCAAGATGATTTCCCCATCTTTCGTCAGCGCCGTTCCCGTAATGATTTCATCCTCCCAGTCGATGGCGAGCCCGCCCTTGTCCTTGTCGAACTGGGAAGCAATGAAATTGTAAAGATTACGCGCAAAAAGCTGCGAGGCATCCGCCGCCACCCTTCCCGCGACATTTGTATAAGCGATGATCTTAACGCCCTTGTGCACTGTCACCTTGCCCGGTTTTGCAAGCTCGCAATTTCCGCCGCGTTCCGCCGCCAGATCAACAATCACCGAACCGGGCTTCATGCTCTCCACCATGGCTTTGGTAATCAGTTTTGGCGCCGGACGCCCCGGAATGAGCGCAGTGGTGATCACCACATCCTGTCTGGCGATATGACCCGCCACCAGTTCCGCCTGGCGCTTTTTGAAATCCTCGCTCATCTCCCTGGCGTAGCCGCCTGCCGTCTCGCCCTCTTCATCACTCTCCACCATGATGAACTTGCCGCCAAGAGAGGCCACCTGTTCTTCCGCCGCGCGGCGCACATCAGTGGCCGAGACAATCGCGCCCAGCCGTTTGGCGGTCGCAATCGCCTGCAAACCGGCAACCCCTGCCCCCATCACAAACACCCGCGCCGGGGCAATCGTGCCCGCCGCCGTCATCATCATGGGAAAGGCGCTGGCATATTCGCCCGCCGCATCAATTACAGCGCGATAGCCCGCCAGATTGGACTGGGAGGAAAGCACATCCATCGACTGGGCCCGGGTGATGCGCGGCATCAGCTCCATGGCAAAAGCCACCAGCCCCGCCTTGGCCATTGCCTCAACCGCCTTTTTGTCATCAAACGGGTTCATCACCGCCATGACCATCGCGCCCTTCTTCATCGCCGCGATCTCATCCGGTAAAGGCCGGTTCAGCTTGAGCACGATATCGGCGTCTTTCAGCAGACTCTTGGCGCTCGATGCGATCACCGCCCCGGCACCGCGAAACGCCTCATCGGTTATGCCCGCATTCTTGCCCGCGCCCTTGAGCACGGCGACCTCCATGCCCAGTTCAACGAATTTGGCCACCGACTCAGGCGAGGCGGCAACCCGTGGATCATTTTTCTCCGCCGGAACAGCGATTTTCATCTTGTTATGTCCAAATTTGCTTCACAAAACCCCCTGCCGCAGCGCGCGCCGCAACAAGCCACACAGGAACATCATTAAGTACGCTTTTTGCAAAACACAAGAGGGCATAAGGAATAATCTTTAGAATTATTCTAAATTATCATATTCTGGCTTGCAATCTTTCCATCATTCCCGCGCCGGCGGGAATTCAGAGCAAGCTATCCACAAATAATTTCGTATAAATCATTCCGCTCCGGGTTCCTCTGCGACATCAATCGCGCACCCCTACATCCCTTCCAGCTCATCGATAAAGCCCGAGATCATATCAAGCCCTTCATTCCAGAACGCCGGATCGCGGGCATCGAGACCGAAGGGTTTGAGCAGTTCCGAATGGTGCTTGCTGCCGCCCGCTTCCAGAAGCTTGAAATATTTTGCCGCAAAGCCGTCCGGCTCGCGCCGGTAAACCGCATAGAGCGAGTTGACCAGACAATCGCCAAAGGCATAGGCATAGACATAAAACGGCGAGTGGACGAAATGCGGCACATAGGCCCAGAACACATCATAGCCCTCGCCCAGCGCAATCGCCCGGCCCAGACTTTCCGCTTGCACCTCAAGCCAGAATTTTCCGATCTGCTCCGCCGTCAGTTCACCCTCGCGCCTTGCGCTGTGAACCTTGCGTTCAAAGCGGTAAAAGGCGATCTGGCGCACAACCGTGTTGAGCATATCCTCGGTTTTGCCTGCCAGCAGCGCCTTGCGGGCTTTTGCGTCCGGCGCCTTGGCCAGCAGGGACCGGAAGGTCAGCATCTCGCCAAACACGCTTGCCGTCTCCGCCAGGGTGAGCGGCGTCGGCGCCATCAGCGCGCCCTGCCCTGCCGCCAGCACCTGATGCACTCCGTGGCCAAGCTCATGCGCCAGGGTCATGACATCGCGCGGTTTACCCAGATAATTCATCAGAACATAAGGATGAACGCTGGGTACGGTTGAGGCGGAAAATGCCCCCGGCGACTTGCCCGGTCGCACCGGCGCGTCAATCCAGTTCCTGTCAAAGAATTGTTGCGCAATCTGCGCCATTTCCGGCGCAAAGCCACCATAGGCGTCAAGCACAATCGATCTGGCCTCATCCCAGGGGATAATCCGCGTATCTTCCTCCGGCAGCGGCGCATTGCGGTCCCAGTGATCAAGCGCATCCACACCAAACCATTTGGCTTTGAGGGCATAATAGCGGTGCGAAAGTTTCGGGAAAGCCTCCGCCACCGCAGCTTCGAGCGCATCCACCACCTCCTTTTCCACCCGGTTGGCCAGATGGCGCGAGGCGGCAATATCATCAAAGCCGCGCCAGCGGTCGGAGATTTCCTTGTCCTTGGCCAACGTGTTGGTGATCTGGGTGAAAATGCGCTTGTTCTGCGCAAAAGTCTTGCCGATGGCCAGCGCAGCGGCCTTGCGCTTTTTACCATCTGGTGACGACATCAGATCAAGCGCCGGGGCAATGCTGAGTTCCTCGCCATCGACATCAAAACGCAGCCCGGCGATGGTTTCATCAAACAGCCGGTTCCAGGCGCTGTACCCGGTTACCGATTTTTCCATGAACAGACGCTCAATCTCGTCATCAAGCTGATGCGGGCGCTCCTTGCGGATATCACTCAGCCATGGCGCATAATGCGCCAGGGCGGGATCTTTCAGCGCCTCGTCAAGAACGTCCTCATCAATCCGGTTGAGTTCAAGCTCAAAGAACAGCAACCGGGTTGAGATCGCGGTTAAACGGTCGCGCATATCACCGGCGAATTTGGCGTATTCAGGATTGGTTGAATCAGTGGCGTAGAGCAGCCCCGAATAGGACCCCGCCTTTCCCAGCAGATCGCTCAGGGCTTCATATTCGCCAATGGCGGCCGCAAGCCCGCCCGATGCGGCAAGCTGCACCAGCTGGCCCTGACAGGATTTGACAAATTCGGTAACCCGTGATTCGGCTGTCTTGAGATCGGCCTCCAACTGTTCATCTTCGGGACTTTTATAAAGATCGCCCAGGTCCCATTCCGGCAAATCGCCGATTTGTCCGCCCACCTCCCTTCTGGCAAAATTGTCTGGGGAGAATGCTCTCAAATCAAAATCTTTCAAGTTTTTCAAGGTCTTTTCTCTCATCTTGCGGGGATATACATGCCCTTTCATATGCGCCGCCGGGCAGCCGAATTCAAGTTTTATGGTAAACAGAGACTAAACAGCTGATTAAGCACGTCTTTACGCTTCTGCGCCAAGATGGCCCCCACGAGATTCGTTCAGTAGAAATCCTGAAAAAAGCCCTCAAATACCGTTCGGGGGCGCAGGGTTGGCAGAGTATCGAGGGTAAGCCGGTCAAATGACAAAGAAAGTTCTCATTGTAGATGATGATCCCGTCCAGCGGCGTCTTCTGGAAGAAATTGTGAAACGCTCCGGCCTTGAATGCATTGAGGCCGGCGGCGGCGAGGAAGCCCTTGAGTGTCTTGCCGCCCCGGCGGGACAGGATATCTCGCTGGTCATTCTTGACCTTGTCATGCCCGGCCTTGACGGCATGGGAGTTCTGGAAAAGCTGCGGCCGCAATATCCCAACCTGCCAGTGATCGTGCAGACCGCCAATGGCAGCATCGGCACGGCGGTCAGCGCCATGCGCGCCGGGGCCGATGACTTCGCCGTCAAGCCGGTCAGCCCCGAGCGCTTGCAGGTCTCTATCAAGAATGCGCTGAAAGTCAACGCGCTTGAAAGCGAGCTTACCCGGACCCGCAAGAAGAGCAGGGGTGCCTTCACCTTTGATGATCTGATCGCCGCCTCGCCCGCCATGGCCCAGGTGCTCAAACTCGGCCAAAGGGCGGCAAAATCGAATATTCCCATTTTGCTTGAGGGCGAGAGCGGTTCGGGCAAGGAGGTCTTTGCCCGCGCCATTCAGGGCACGGGCGAGCGCCGCGGCAAACCCTTCATCACCGTGAATTGCGGCGCCATTCCCGCCAATCTGGTGGAAAGCCTCCTGTTCGGCCATGAAAAGGGCGCCTTTACCGGCGCAAATGAAAAACACAAGGGCAAATTCGTCGAGGCTTCCGGCGGCACGCTGTTTCTCGATGAGGTCTCCGAGCTTCCTCTCGACACCCAGGTCAAGCTGCTGCGCGCCATTCAGGAAGGCGAGGTGGACCCGGTCGGCGCCAAGCACCCGGTCAAGGTCGATATCCGCCTCATCTCCGCCACTAACCGCGACATGATCCAGTTGGTGACCGAAGGCAAATTCCGCGAGGATTTGTATTACCGCCTCAATGTATTCCCCATCATGATCCCGCCGCTCAAGCGCCGCCCCGATGACATTCCGGCGCTTGTGGAGCTGTTCATCACCCGTTTCGCCGCCGAGGAAGGGCGCAAGATCGCCGGCATCATGCCCGATGCGCTTGAAATGCTCAAAGCCTATGACTGGCCCGGCAATGTGCGCCAACTCGAAAACACCGTTTTCCGCGCCGTTGTTCTGGCCGACGGCGATATCCTGACCAAGAGCGAATTTCCCCAGATCGCCGCCCATGTGGACGGTTTTGTGCCCGAGCCGCCGCCGGTACCGGCAGTTTCGTCAGGCCCGGCCGCCAGCTATAAAGGCCCGGCCATGATCGGCGCTTCGTCTCGCGCCCTGCCCGGTTTTTCCGGCCCCGCCATGACTGGTGCCGGGATCAGATATCTGTCGGATTCGGGCGAATTGCGCAAGCTTGAGGATATTGAGGCGGAAATGATCCGCCATGCCATTGATCATTACCGCGGCCATATGTCGAAAGTGGCGCGCGGTCTGGGTATCGGCCGCTCAACGCTTTACCGCAAGGTCAAGGAAATGGGGCTGGAAGCCAGCGCCTGAACTCACACATTTCCCGTTCAGGGCCCGCCGGGATGATGGCGCCGGGACCGACAAGACATCGCGCCCAAGCCGTAAAACAATACCGGCACCGCGCCAATGGGGGGGCGCAACATGAAGCGTAAACCACGATATATGCAGGCGCTGGGCCTGCTTGGCGTATTGGCTCTGGCAGCTGCGCCGGCCTCGGCGACATTGCTTGCTCGCGGAGAAGTTGCCGCCCCGCCTGAAATTCCGCCCATAGAGGCCACCTCCCTTTCCTCGGCCATAGCGGCCTACGCCGCTGAAAAAAGCTTTGCCGGCATTCGCCTCAACCGGGCCGAGCGCGAGGCCCTGTCGGGTTTTTATGCCGCCCGCTGGAATCAGCCCTACTGGATGAGCCTAAGCGGCCCCAAGGCTTTCGTTGCGCCGTTTTTATCCGCTTTGCGTCACGCCGATCTTTATGCGCTCTCCCCGGCCGATTACGCCCCGGCCCTGCAACTGGAGAAAGAGGACTGGCGCGGCGGCGGACCGGCCGGGCTGGCCCGCGCCGAGCTGACCTTGATGCGCGCCGCGCTCTTGTATGCCCGTCACGCCAGCGCCGGGCGCATCAAGCCGCGCAGCATCTCGCGCCATATCGATCTGGACCCCGTAGCACAGGACCCGGCCAGGGTTCTCGATATCATGTCCAGCCATGAAAACCCGGTGCAATATCTGCTGAGCCTGCATCCGGACACTTCCGAATTCAGGGCCCTGCGCGAGGCTTATCTTGAATATCGCAATATCGTAGCGCGCGGCGGCTGGCCGGTTATCGCCGGGGGTAAGGCCTTAAAACTCGGCTCCAGGGGCAAACGTGTCCTGGCCCTGCGCCAATATCTCGCCATGAGCGGCGATCTGCCCGAAGAGGAACCGGCGGATAATCCGCTTTTTGACCAGGCTCTTCAGGACGCCGTCATCGCAGTTCAGGCCCGCTACGGCGTCAAGGCCGACGGCGTGGTGGGCAGCGGCACCTTGAAGCAGCTTAATATTCCGGCCTCTGAACGTCTTGAACAACTCCGGGTCAATCTTGAACGCCGCCGCTGGCTGCCCGATGACCTGGGCTACCGCCATGTCCTTGTCAATCAGGCCGAGTTTAAACTGCGCGTTTTTGAGAATAAAAAGGAAATCTACCGCTCCCGCGTGATTATCGGCAAACCCGGACACGCCACACCCGAGTTCAGCAACACCATCAAGACAATCGTCCTCAACCCCTACTGGAATGTGCCGCGCTCAATCGCCACCAGGGAAATTCTCCCCATTTTGTCGCGCAACCCGGGCTATCTTGCCCGCAAGGGCATGAGCCTTGTCTCCAGCCGGGGACGCAAAATCAGCCCCTATAGCGTCAACTGGAACCGCGTCTCAAGGCGCTCGTTCAATTTCCGCATCCGTCAGCGCCCCGGAGCCGGAAATGCGCTGGGCCGCATCAAGTTCATGTTTCCGAACAAGTTTTCGGTTTACATGCACGACACGCCTTCCAAATCCTTGTTCCGGCGCGACAAACGCGCCTTCAGTCATGGCTGCGTCCGGGTTCAGGACCCGGTTAAATTCGCCGAAATTCTCATGCAGCCGCAATTTGGCTGGTCGAAAAAAACCATCGCCAAAAAGATCGCTACCCGCCGCAACCGGGCCATCGGGCTCAAACAGAACATCCCAGTCCATCTCACCTATCGCACAGCCTGGGTGGGAGAAAATGGCGAATTGCATTTCAGGCGTGATTTTTACGGCCGCGACAAACCCCTCGCCAAAGCGATAAAAAACAAAGACCGCCCGCGCAAACTGGCCCGTTTACGCCGCAGCAAGAACTGATTTTCGCCACAATCAGGCGCGGACAGCCCGGAATGTCTCATAAAATTTGGGGATGAAATAACAGAATTAATCTGTTATCATGCCCGCTACTGGATATATGCGGGAGAGCGTCTTGCAGGCGCGGCGATGCGACAAAATGCTCATGTCGCAGCAACGGGCTGTAATCTATGATTAACTATTTGGTTTAATAATCAACAAACGATATTCGCAGCATTGTGATGCATTTACGCAACATGCGACGTACAAAATGCGTAAAAGGCCCAATGCGAAACGGAACTCTATGGGGTTTTAGGATTTGAGACAAACAGGGGGAAAAGCAAGATTGCGCGGCAAAGCCATTTTTGCGGGGCTGGTTTTCACCCTTGGCCTGAGCGCATCCGCCGCTGCGCTTGCCAGCAAGCGCACCATTTCGTTTTATTCCCTCAACACCCGCGAAAGCCTGACCGTCACCTATAAGCGCGATGGCCGCTATATCCCGCGCGCCATGCGGCAGCTCAATTATATCCTGCGCGACTGGCGGGCCAATCAGACAACAAGGATGGACCCGAAGGTCATTGATCTGGTGTGGGAGCTTCACAACCAGCTGCGCTCGAACAAGCCGATTCATCTGGTGTCAGGTTACCGCTCGCCCAAAACCAACTCCATGCGCCGCCGCCAGAGCCGCGGCGTCGCCAAGCACAGCCGCCATATCCGCGGCCAGGCAATTGATCTGTTTTTTCCCGATGTCCCGGTAAAGGTGCTGCGTGAATCCGCCCTGATCAAACAGCGTGGCGGCGTGGGCTATTATCCCAGATCCCGCCTGCCTTTCGTGCATATTGATACCGGCACGGTCCGCCACTGGCCCCGCATGCCCGCCGCCGCCTACGCCAGATTGCTCAAACGCGGTAACCGCTATATCCGCATGGCGGCCAGAAACCGGCCCGTACCAGCAAGACGCAAGCCCGCCGCAGCGCTGCGTCTGGCCAGCGCCCTGCCCGCCTCGCCGCTGCGCAACAAACAACCGGCCAGAACGCCCCGCCCGTTCCCGGTGCTTGATCTGAAGAACCCGCCGCTTCCCAAACGCAAGCCGATCCTGATCGCGCTGAATATGGCGCCGCGCGGCGAATCCTGGCTGGCCCCGTCCGGCGCGCCGGGCGTAAAAACCCAGACCCGGATTGTGGCCTCGGCTGCCAGCATGGCTAAACCGGCCGCATCGACCTGGGAGGCTGTGAAAAGGAGCTTCAACAGAGGCGCCGATACTCTCATGGCCCTGGCCGGAAAACGCAAGACAAGCGTCGCAAAACAGACAAATATCGCCAAGCAGACGAATGTCGCGAAGCGGATGACCGCAAGGAAGAAGTCCACCGCCCCCGTGCGTCTGGCCAGAGCCGCAACCGGGCCTGAAACCACCATGGTGCTGAATTCCTCGCGTAATCAGGTCACAACAGCGATGATCCGCCGCACGGTCGCCCCGGCCGTAAAAGCGCCCGCCACCGCAAATCCGCTGCTCATGGAAGCTATCAAACCGCAGCATGTCTGGTCAGCAACTCCGCTCACCGTAGCTGCTTTGATGCATGCGCCCGTGCACTTTGAAGCGCCCGGCTTTTCCGGAACGCTTTTCGCCAGGGTTGAAAAAGCCGCCTTCACGCTGCCGCCACAACAGATCGCCAGCGCCGGAACCGCCGGGTCCAAAGCTCTGGTCACGGGAAGCACAAAACATGCTCCCAAGGCCAAACGCAGCTGGATTTCACGCCTGTTCTCCGACTGGGGCCTGACCAGGCCGGCCAATGCCAAAACCCTATCCACCCGCAAAGCCAGCGCCGAGAACTAGAGCGCGTTGCGCCATATCCTGTCAGGAATCGAGAATTTTTTCAAGCTCCTGGCGCAGCTCGGCGGCAATGTCGGTGCGTTTAAGTCCAAGGGCGACATTGGCGGAAATAAAACCGATATGACTGCCGCAATCATAGGTGCGGCCCTTAAACACCTGACCATAAAACTTCTGGATATCCATAAGCCTGATCATGGCGTCCGTAAGCTGGATTTCACCCCCGGCCCCGCGGCACTGGCTTTCCAGAAGGCCAAAGATCTCGGGTTGCAGGATATACCGCCCCATGATCATCAGATTGGAGGGCGCAGTACCCGGCTCGGGTTTTTCCACCATGTCATGAATTGCAAAAGCATCGTTAATCTGCTCGCCCTTCTCGACAATGCCATATTTTTGCGTCTCCTCGGGCGGAACTTCCTCCACCGCAACCATATTGCCGCCCAGTTCTTCATATGAGTGCATCATCTGCTTCAGGCACCCCGGACTGGCATCAGCCAGCATATCGGGCAGCAGCAGGGCAAAGGGTTCATGACCCACAATATGGCGCGCACACCAGACCGCATGCCCAAGCCCCAGCGGCTCCTGCTGGCGGGTGAAAGAGGTATGCCCGGGCGGTGGCAGCTTTGCTTTCAGCCGCTCCAGCACATCGGTCTTGCCCTTGTTGCGCAAGGTTTGTTCCAGTTCAAACTGGCGGTCGAAATGATCTTCAATAACATATTTGTTGCGGCCCGTAACAAATATGAAATGTTCAATGCCGGCCTCTTTTGCCTCATCGCAGACATGCTGGATAATCGGCATATCCACCACCGGCATCATTTCCTTGGGCACCGCCTTGGTGGCGGGCAGGAAGCGTGTCCCCAGACCGGCGACGGGGAAGACGGCTTTTTTGATCGGACGGGGCACGGAAAATCTCCTTAAACCTGAATAAACAATCAGCTCCAGTAACATAAACAGTAAAAAGGCGCAGATAAAATCTGAATTCGGTTATCCTAAATTCAATATTTTTCCGTTAAGTTAACATTCAGCAGCCAATTATTGAGTTATATTGAGGAAACAGGAAATGAGCATACTCGTAACGGGCGGGGCAGGATATATCGGCTCCCATATGGTTCTGGAATTGATCAGCGCCGGTGAAGAGGTTGTTGTCCTTGACAATCTGACCACCGGATTCCGCGCTTCGGTCGCCAAAGAGGCAAAACTGGTCATCGGCGATATCGGCGATCAGGAACTTGTTGAGCAGATTATCCGCGAGCATGGCGTTGAGGCGGTTATTCACTTTGCCGGATCGATCATAGTGCCCGAATCAGTCACCGATCCACTGAAATACTATTCCAACAATACCGCCAAATCCCGCGACCTGCTGGCCGCCTGCGTTGCATGCGGGGTGAAGCATTTCATTTTCTCCTCCTCCGCTGCCGTTTACGGCAATCCTGAAACCAATCCGGTCTTTGAGGACGCAAGACTCGAACCCGTGTCGCCTTACGGCACGTCAAAACTCATGACCGAGCTGATGCTGCGCGATGTCAGCGCCGCGCATGATATCTCCTATGCCGCCCTGCGCTATTTCAACGTCGCGGGGGCCGACCCGCGCGGCCGCATCGGCCAGTCCACCCCCGAAGCGACTCATCTTATCAAGGTCGCCTGTCAGGCGGCCCTGGGCGCAAGGCCCTTTATGGAGGTTTACGGCACCGATTATCCGACCGGGGACGGCACATGTATCCGCGATTATATCCACGTCAGCGACCTTGCGCGCGCCCATCTTCTCGCCCTTGTCCATATGCGCGAAAACAGCGGCAATATTGTCATGAATTGCGGCTATGGAAGGGGGTTTTCGGTTCTTGAAGTGGTCAAGGCGGTGGAAAAAGCCGCCGGGCACGGCTTTGATGTCCGCATGGCGCCAAGGCGCGCCGGCGATCCGGCCGCTATTGTGGCAGGGGCCGGATTTGTCCGCGATGTGCTGGGCTGGAAGCCCGAACATGACGATCTGTGTGAGATTGTCGCCCATGCCTATGCCTGGGAGCACAGATTAGTCACCTCAAAATCGGCGGCCTGAAAAAGCGGACAAATCTTGTCTTTCGCCTTATTGTTGTTTCAATTTCCGGCTCAAATCTGCTATTATCCGCGCAAAGATGAGGACAACCCCCTGTTCGCATTCAGACACATATTAACGCAGGCTTTCCTGGCGGCATGCATCCTCAGCATTCCACAGCCGGTTTTCGCCGAGGGTCTGTTTGAAAGACTGTTCGGAAACCAGAACAGGGCCCGGGTTGAAAAAAAAGCAGAAAAACCCAAACCAAAACGGCGGGCGCCGCCGCGGCCGAAAGGGCCGATTGTGCCATCGATGATCCTCGCCGGGGGAACCGCGATAGAGATTCTCGTAGTTGGCGATTCGCTCGCCACCAATCTGTGGCAGGGCATGCGCGCCAGATTTGAAAATCATGCAAATGTGACCATCACGCGCTTGACGCGCAACAATTCCGGCCTTGTCCGCGATGATTTTTATGACTGGAACAAGACACTCCGGACAAGGTTGCATGCTAAAAGGGCCGATATTGTTGTTTTTATGCTGGGTCTGAACGATGCCCAGCGCTTCGCGCCCGCCAAAACGCCGCCGAAAAACGGCAAAAGGCTCAAACCCGCCATATTCAGTTCACCGCGCTGGCAAGAAGCCTATTCGGCACGTATCGATTCGCTGCTGAAGCTTCTCAGATCAAACAGGAGCCGCGTGTACTGGGTCGGGCTTCCGATCATGCGCAAACGCACCCTTTCGGAGGATTTGTCCTATATCAACGAGGTCTTGCGTGAGCGCACCGAGCTTGCGGGCGCAAAGTTTATTGATATCTGGGATGCCTTTACCGGCGAAGATGGCGGCTATTCGCGTTCCGGCCCGGATTTGAGCGGCCGGATTCGCAACCTTCGCGCCAGGGACGGTATTCATTTCACCGCCGCCGGCGCCAAGAAACTTGCCCACTTTCCGGCGCAGGCCATCTTTGCCGATTTTGGCTCATCTCCCCTGGCCCGCAGCACAGCCCGGGCGGGATCAGGCGCGATTCGGCGTCCGCAGATCGTGATTTCCCCCGGCAGCCAGCCGCCTTACGGCGCAGCGCAACCGGCGGCAAGGCCGACCGGCTCGATCTATGCGCCCGCCCCGAACCCGTTCCTGCCGCCGCCGCCCATGCCTGCTGCCGACAAGTTTCTGGAGCGCGGCGAGGCGCTGCAACCGGTGCCCGGCCGCGCCGATGATTTCTCCTGGCCCCGGAAATAACCTATTCCGCCGCAACCTGAAGCGGAGGCGGCAATCGCAGCGCCGTTTCAGCAAGGCCATGCGCCAGTTTCGTCAGAGCCGCCACCAGAGGTAAAAACCCCCTGTTGGGTTTCAGTGTGGCCTCGTTCATGTATAAGGAGCGGTTGATCTCGATCTGGAGCGTATGAACCCCTCGCTCAGGAGCCGCGTATGTGCGGGTAATATAGCCGCCGGCAAAAGGATGATTGCGCACCAGCGAGAAGCCTTGCTCCGAAAGCACCGCCTCCGCCGCATCTGAAAGTTGCATCGCACAGGATGTGCCCCTGCGGTCGCCGAGGATAAAATCCGGCCGCCTGCATCTGCCGGGCAGGGATTTCGAAGACGGCATGGAATGACAATCAACCAGAACCGCAATGCCGAATTTGGCGCGGGTATCCTCGATCAGGGCTCCCAGGGCATCGTGATAAGGCTCATAGAGCGCCGCCAGCCGCGCTTCGCCTTCGGCATAATCGAGCGGGGTTTTATAAATCGGCGCCCGTTCCGAAACAATCCGCGGAATAACGCCCAGCCCGCAAGTTACGCTTTGCGTATTGGTAATGGCGTTTTGCGGCAGACCATCGGGAAACAGCCGCGGGTCAAGCTCGCGTTTGTCACGGTTCAAATCCACATAGGCGCGCGGAAAATGTGCCCGCATCAAAGGCGCGCCGGAACTCACCGCCTGCCGGAACAGATCATCCACATAGGCATCTTCCGACTGGCGCAGGGTCTTTGCGCCAAGGGCCGAAGCAGCGATAAAGCTCTCGGGATACACCCGCCCGCTATGGGGCGAGTTGAAAACCAGCGGCCATCTCGCCTGTTGCGGCTTTATCACCTCAAAGGCAGGGTCAAACAGGGCATGAATATCGTGAGTTCGCAAGGGGGCCAGTTCCTGACATATTATTATTACCCCGCATTATGTGCCAGTTTTGCCCCCGGTCAATGTTTGAATTAACCAATGATGCTTTTTCAGGATTGATAGCTTGCCGAGCCGCATGGATTTGCAGTATTTTCGGGTCCATGAAATCGCCATGATACCGGTTCAGGCTGTTTTAACGTATAAGCTGTAGCTTTGCGGAAGGACGCCTTCCGGTGCGATTTTCGGGGCAAGACCAAACACAGGTGAAAAAAGTGCGCTTGACGAGAATATTACTGGCTGAAGATGACGATGACATGCGCGGCTTTTTAAGCCGCGCTCTGGAAAAGGCAGGTCATGATGTTGTTTCCTTTGGCGAGGGCAGGAGCGCCTATGAGCGCCTGAAAGACGAGCCGTTTGATCTTCTTCTGACCGATATTGTCATGCCGGAAATGGATGGCATCGAGCTTGCCCGCAAGGCGGCGGATCTTGATCCGGACATGAAGATCATGTTCATCACCGGTTTTGCCGCTGTTGCCCTCAACCCGGACAACAAGGCGCCCAAAGACGCCAAGATTTTATCCAAGCCCTTCCACCTGCGCGATCTGGTGCAGGAGGTCAAACGCCTGCTAGCCGCCTAGATAGCTTTTCAGTTCCGCATTTTCCGAAGATGCGAAAAAACCCTGTGTCGGTTCGAACAGCCTGATTTCACCATTGTGCAAAAACGCCGTATGCGAAGCAATGAGGCGCGCATCTTCGGGCTGATGCGACACCAGCAAGGTGGTCATCCGCCGCTCTTTATGCAGATCAGCGACCAGTCGCAGCATATCCGTGCGCATGGCCGGACCAAGGGCGGCAAAGGGCTCATCAAGCAGCAGCAGCGGCCTGTTGCGCACCAGAACCCGTGCCAGCGCCGCCCGCTGGCGCTCGCCGCCCGAAAGCTCGCCCGGCAACCTGGCCGCAAAGCCGCCAAGCCCGAGGCGGTCAAGCGCCGCCTCAACTCTTGCCTTACCGGCCTTGTCCAGTTTGAGATCAGGCGCAATGCCAAGCCCGGTATTAGCCGCGATATCAAGATGCGCAAACAGGTTATTGTCCTGAAATACCATCGAAACCGGGCGCTTGCCGGGCGCAAGGGCGGTCATATCATGGCCGTCATAGCGGATATGTCCGCTTATCGGGTCTTCAAAACCGGCAATGAGATGCAGCAAGGTGGTCTTGCCCGCGCCGCTCGGTCCGATAATCGCCACCAGTGCTCCAGGCTCAATATTGATGTTAAAGCGCATATGGCTTTGCTCATAATCAAAACGGACATTCTCAAGCTCAAGCATTCTGAGCACTCCTGAACAGTTTTTCCGAACCATAAAGAAGAGCAAAACACAAAGCACCGAGAAGAAGCGCCAGACCGGCCGCATCCATGGTTCTGTAGCTGCCCATACGCTGCAACAAAAGCAGCGGCAAGGTAACAAGGTCCTGCGAACCAAACAGGGCGATCACGCCAAGATCACCCAGCGACAGCGCCATGGCAAAGCCCATGGAAAGCGCAAAAACCCGCCTGAGCATCGGCCAGTCAATCAGCCGGAAACGGGCAAAACCCGTGATGTCCAGACTAGCGCATAAACGATCAGAAGCACTCGCCGCCCGGGTAAGCGCCGGAGCCAGAATCCGGTAAACAAAAGGCAGCGCCATCAGGGCATTGATCACGACCACAACGATGGCGGAGAAGGAAAAAACACTGCCCCATTTGTGCAGCAGGACAAACCACCCTGCCCCCAGGACTACCGGCGGCATCACCAGTATGGCGCTGGCGGAAAGTTCGCTGAGGCCGGCAAGCCGGGTTTTGCGTCCCGAGGCAAGTTTCACCAGCGGCCAGGCCACCAGATGACACAGCAGCGCCGCTCCGCAAGCAATCGCCAGCGAGGTCGCGCCGGCCCGCAGCACTGATTTTTCGCTTAAAAGCCGGATCAGGTCAGCCGACAGACCATCGCGGACCAGCGCCGCCAGAGGCAAAAGCAAAAACGCCGCCGTCAGCACAATAACCGCGCCATCGGCGAGGCGCCGGCACAACCCCCGCCCGTCCAGCCGCACCGATATCAACCGCAGGGGCGGCGTCAACGGCGTCGGTGTCATAAAGCGTTTTAAAACCACCAGCAGCACCAGCGTCAGCGCCAGTTGCAAAAGCGCCAGAAACACCGCGCGCGCCGGATCAAAATCAAACCGCAACGCCTGATAAATCGCCACTTCAATGGTGGTTGATCCAGGCCCTCCGCCCAGAGTCAGCACAACTGCAAACGAGGCCAGACACAACATGAAAACCAGCCCCGCCACACCCGCCAGAGCCGATTTGAGAACCGGCCATTCCACCAGCATGAAAACGGCAAAAGGCGTGAGGTCAAGCTGCGCTGCCAGCCGCCAGCTTTCCACCGGCACGCTTTCCAGCCGCGCCAGCAGCAGTCGCAGGGCCAGCGGCATATTGAAAAACACATGCGCCAGCAAAATCCCGGCCAGACCGAAAACCGAAAACTCGATGCCGAACTCGCGCGTAATCCCCATCACCCAGCCCTGCCGGCCCCACACCCCGATCACCCCCAGAACCACCACCAGCGCCGGAAGCGCCAGCGGGAGGGCAAACAGGCGCAGCAGGAATATGCGACCGAAAAATCGCTCCTGCCGCGCAAGGGCGCGCGCCCCGGGCAGGGCAAGGCCAAGCGAAAGCAGGGTTGAAAGTGCCGCCTGCCACAATGTAAAGCCGACGATCTTCCTCGTATAAGGATCGCCGAGCCCGCTGTTCCGGACCGGACTTTCAAGCGCGACAAAGCCAAGCGCGGCAAAAGCCGCCACGATCACGATAAAGAT
>JAJRYE010000057.1 GCA_024275895.1 Alphaproteobacteria bacterium
ATTGGCGGCAATGGTCCGGGCGCGGGCGTATCTGGAGCTGCGCTTTTGCAGCAAGGCGTAAAGCGGCACGATAAATACCCCCGCCGCCATGGAAATCCCTGCCAGATCAATCAAAATCCGCCAGTTGGCCGGGGTTGAGAGAAAAAGGCCGATATCCTGCAACTCGCCCGGGCCGGGACGGCGGTCGTAAGTCGCGAAAAAAAGATCAATGATGAAGGCGCTCATGAGCCAAGCGCCCGCCGGAACAAAGCGGGCGGAAATCCTGCCCCCCAGCAGCTTGTTGCAGGCCAGCGATCCAATACCTATACCAACGGAAAACACGATCAGGAGCAAGGTGACGGCATGGGCATCGGCCCCAAGCACATTTTTCACCAGCGCCGGGAATTGCGACAAGAACGTCGCGCCAATCAGCCAGAACCATGAAATTCCGATAATAATGAGCCGGATATCATGCCGGGACAGCACCTCGCGCACCAGGCGCCATGTCTCGGCGGCCAGATTATAGTTCAATTTCAGATCGGGTGACGGTGGCGGCGCCGGCGGAATGAACTGCGCCGAAATACGCCCGAGCGCCGCAATGGCCAGCAGGGCGCCGGAGACAATGAGGGTTCCTTGCACGGTGAGAATGAGAACACCGCCCAGTATGGTGCCGGCAAGGATCGCCAGAAATGTGCCGGCCTCGACCAGTGCATTGGCGCCGATCAGCTCGTCATCATGCAGATGATCGGGAAGAATTGCATATTTCAGCGGCCCGAAAAAAGCCGACTGCGCCCCCATCAAAAACAGGATCGCCAGCAACAGCCCGGCGGAACCGGCCATGAACGCGATCCCCGCGAGCCCCATGATCAGGATTTCCGCAAGTTTGATAGCGCGGATCTGGGCGGATTTTTCAAATCTGTCCGCCAATTGCCCGGCAAGGGCGGAGAAGAGAAAAAACGGCAGAATAAATATCCCCGCCGCCAGGGTGACCAGCACCGGCCCGTCCATCGCCGTGCTTTGCGCCAGACGGTAAAGAATGAGAATAATCAGCGCATTCTTGAACAGGTTATCATTCAGCGCTCCCAGAAACTGGGTTGCGAAAAGCGGTGCAAAGCGCCTTGAGCGCAGCAGGAGGTTTAGGTTTTTTGTCATTCAGGATCCTGTACGGGAGCGCCGCCGCGCGGCAGACCAATCGTTGCGCAGAGGCCCGGCAGATTGTTTTCCAGGGTGATTGTGCCGCCATGGGCCTCGACAACAGCCTGAACAATGGCGAGGCCAAGCCCGCTTCCGCCGACGTTCATATTGCGCGCCCTGTCAATCCGGTAGAAGGGGCGGAAAACTTTTTCCAGCTCATTGACAGGGATGCCGGGGCCACGGTCTTTTATGGTGATGGAGAGCATCCGGGAGGTTGCATTGAGCTCAACTTCAGCGCCGCCACCGAATTTCAGCGCATTGTCTATCAGGTTCTGCAACGCGCGGCGCACCGCATTGGGACGGACAAAAGCCGTCAAACTGCGCTCAAAATTAACCGTCTGGCGCTCGCTCTCGCCGTGAAACAGTGACGGCACCGTATCAAAACTGAACGGCGGCGCCTTGGTGAAGCTCACATTCCTGCCAGCGTCCTGATAATCCTGACACAGGCTCTCGACCAGGGAGTGAACACGCACCAGACGCATCTCTTCATCGACCGCCTCATTGCGAAAATAAGCAAGCGCATCCTTGAGCATAGCCGACATCTGGGAACAATCGGCGAGGAATTTCTCCCGCAGTTCCGCATTCCGGATAAGGCGCGAGCGCAGGCGAAGGCGGGTCACCGGCGTTGCCAGATCGTGCGAAATTGCCGCCATGAACTCGCTATGGGTTTCCAGTTGACGGGCATTTTTCTCCAGCAGAAGGTTGATATTGGCGGCAATCAGATCGGTTTCGTCCGCGCCCTGAAACATGAGCGGCTCAAATTCCCCGTGCCCTTTGCGGCTGCCCGCATCATCCGCCAGCGCGGCCAGCGGGCGCAGGGTTTTTCGCAGCAAAACCGGAGTGCCGAAAACAAGGCCCAGAAGGCCAAGCGCAAACAGCCAGCCATAGCGCGCCACCCGGCGGTCGTTATTCCATAAAACCGGATGGCTGATGAGCAGCCAGCCGCCGCTGTATCTGACCGCCAGTTTTTGCTCATAATGGCTGTTCGCCAGATATTGACTGAGCCGGGCCAGACTTGATGAAAACCTGAAAAGCGGGCTGGTACCATCCGCCACCGCAAGCTCACCTGAGCGGCCCGGCAACCGGGCCACGGAAAACGCGCCGCCATTCGAGAGCACACGCAAATGCAAGGTCACGCCGCTGCCGCTTTCATGCACCTTGCCAAGCGAGAGGCTGAGCGGTGTCTCGCGCCATTGTCCCTTCGATCCCCCCTGAAGCCGCCTTGCGCTTTTTGGCAGGCGGGCAATAATAAAACCCGTCCGGTCAACAAGGACAGACAGGCCGGCATCACCAAAAGCTTGCCCCGTTAAAACCCCTGCCAGATAGCGGCCAAGCTCGCTCCCCGCCACATAGGCGTCATGAGCGCGGGCGATGAACGCTTTTTCACGCGCAATCACGATGAAGCTCAACAGCTGCGCCACGAGGGCAAAGGTAAAAAAAAGAGCCACCACTGCGGCATGAACAGAGGATGGCAAATAGTTGGAAAGCAGCCTTAGCCGGGCACCGGTTGCGGTTTGCGGCGGCGCAGCGCCCGTTTTGTCAGAGCGTTTCAACATCGGCTGCCAGCATGTATCCCTGACCGCGCACGGTCTTGATAAGATGAGGGGTTTTGGGATCATCGCCAAGCTTGCCGCGCAACCGCATGATCTGCATGTCAACCGCGCGTTCGCTTTTCACCGCGCCCTGGGATTTTTCCAGATGCGGCGCCGCGCCGAGCTCTTCACGTTTGAGCGGGGTTTTGGGACAGAGCAGCAAGGATGTCAACATGGCAAACTCGCCCTGGCTGAGGATCACCATATGCCCCTCCGGCGAGACAAGCTCACGGTTTGACAGATCAATCTCCCAGCCGCTGAAGCGGTAGCGCCCGCGCATCACCCGGTTTTTTAAAGATGGCGCGCGGATCAGCCGCCGGAACAAGGAATTGACCCTGGCGATGAGCACATCCGGGTTGAACGGCTTGGCCATATAATCATCCGCGCCGATTTTCAATCCGAGAATCCGGTCCTCGTCACCCGAAAGAGCGGTCAGCATCAGCACCAGAACATCATTGTCACGGCGCAATTTGCGGCAGATTTCAAAGCCGGATTCATCACCGAGCATGATATCGAGAATAATCAGATCGATCCGCCATCTGTCAATATGGGCGCGCATCTGCGCCCCGCTTGCGGCGATATGCACCGCATAGCCCTGCTCATTCAGTAAATCCTTGATCAGGACCCTGATTTCAAGATCATCATCAACGATAAGGATACGCTTGATCGTCATAACCGTTTAACTTCGCGTAAAAAGCCCAGGGGACAAGGCAAGATTGTAACACATCGTCACGGTTATCAAGGATAACAGCGCACATCGCCTTGACCGTAAGTTGAAAACCGTTTTTCGTGAAGGCTGGGGAATTGCAAGTTCGAGCATTCACATCTCAGGAGAAAGACAATGAAGAATATTGCCAGATTATCATTATTGGCGGCAGGTCTCATCATGAGCGCCGGTATTGTCAAGGCCGAGCCAAAAGCTGAGGTCATGCATTGGTGGACTTCCGGCGGTGAAGCGGCCGCGGCCAAGGTTC
>JAJRYE010000058.1 GCA_024275895.1 Alphaproteobacteria bacterium
AACAAGACCGCAACAATCTCATGGGATGCGGGAAAAAAGTCAGCCAATTGGCCCGATGATATTCTGCCCAAAGACAAAGGCCGTTTTGGCTTTAAACTGACCGATACCGCCGAGCGCACGATCATGTTCCGCATGGTCGAGCGCGGAATGCTGGACGGCGAAAATATATTGAAAACGCTCTACCGCCGTGGCTGCGAGGGTCAATTGGAAGCCTGGTTGCGGCAACGGTTGAAACGCTAGAACAATCTCGGGTGGTAGGGAGTTTCCACCTTCATGCCGCCTCGCGCGCCTCAGGCGAACCGGACACATCTTCAAAGGCGCGAAGAAGTTCAACCTGGCGCAGCCTGGCCTTCTCAATAGCCGCCATCTTCACATAGCCAAAACCGCGCATTTTTTGCGGCAGCCGAACAAGCTCCACAGCCAGATCGTAATTCTCCGGCGACAATTGCGGGGCGACTTTATTGAGCAGTTCTTCAAACTCCGTAATCAGTTCGCGCTCGGTCTGACGTTCATTCGAATATCCAAACAGATCCCAGGCTGTGCCGCGCAGGCCTTTTAATTTTGCCAGCGCCCGGAAAACCGGCATCATCCAGGCGCCAAACCGGCGCTTGACAGGCAGACCGCTATCGGGGTGCCGACGCGACAGCAATGGCGGAGCGAGATGGAACTCCAACCGGTAATCGCCTTCGAACTGCTGCTCAAGATCAGCCGCAAACGCGTCACCCGAAAACAACCGCGCCACCTCATATTCATCCTTATAGCTCAGTAATTTGAAATAGCTTTTCGCAACCTCAAGAGAAAACCGCTCACTTTCAGGCACCTTCCGCCGCTCAAGCTCCCGGATCAGTCTGATCTTCTTGCGAAAGCGCAGCCCAAATGCCTCGTCCTGATACTGGGTGAGAAAAGCGGTATTCCGCTCAATGATTTCATCAAGTGTCGGCCCATTCTTCGCCCCCTCCCCATTCTCGACATCTGGACTAACTTGTCGGGAGCCGATTAATCGGTCGAGCGACTTCCGGTCATGCGCCGCCAACCGCCCGAACTGGAAGGCCTTGAGATTGGCATCCACCGCAACGCCGTTAATCGCAATAGCGTCCTCAATTGATTGTTGCCGCAGGGGCAGCGCCCCCATCTGATAGGCAAATCCCATCAAAAACATATTGGCGTAGATGTTTGTGCCAAACAGTTTCGCCGTGGCGAAATGCGCATCAATAAACCTCACATGCCCCGTTCCCACCCTGTCCTCAATAGCTTTCCTGAGTGCCCGCGACGGCAGGCTCAGATCGGGTGCATGGGTAAAGTCGCCGGTCATGACCGGATGATCATTGACCGCCATACGGGTCGATCCCGGCCGAACCGTTTCGAGGATCTTGTGCGAGCCGGTAACAATCAGATCGCCACCGATGATCAGATCGGCACCCGCCACCCCGACCCGGATAGCGTGAATATCCCGGGGGCTCTGCGCAAATCTCAAATGACAGGCAACCGCACCACCTTTTTGCGCCAGCCCCGTCATGTCGATGGAGCCAAATCCGAGCCCTTCAATATGCGCCGCCTGCCCGAGAATGGCGCTGATCGTCACCACACCCGATCCGCCAATACCATTGACGATAACCGAATAGGGCACATCAATTTGCGGC
>JAJRYE010000059.1 GCA_024275895.1 Alphaproteobacteria bacterium
CTCTGCCCCAAGGGCAAGAGGTGGAACGGCCGTTACTGCGTAGCCATTTACCAACCCATCAAACCCGTCCCCGGCAAGGTGCTCTGCCCCAAGGGCAAGAGATGGAACGGCCGTTACTGCGTAGCCATTTATCAACCCATCAAACCCGTCCCCGGCAAGGTGCTCTGCCCCAAGGGCAAGAGATGGGATGGCCGCCGGTGCGTCTGGAAGTTCAAACCCGACAAACCTCTTGGGCCCTTCAGGCCGGTCAAACCAAAACCCTTCCCGGCCGTTAAACCAAAACCCTTCCCGGCCGTTAAACCCTTCCCGGCTGCCAAAGTGAAGCCGCTGCCCAGGCCGCTCGTCACCTTGCCGCGCCCCTTAAAGGTGCTGCCGGGTAAGGCCAAGGTGGTTTGCAGCAAAGGGCAAAAATGGGTTCCCAAGCTCAGGAAATGCGTCAATGTCGTGAAATGACAATCAGGCCCGGCCGGGACGAAATGTCCCGGCCGGGTAATTTCCCGGCTGTGCCCCGCTCAAGCCCCCCGGCCGTGAAGGGCGCACCGGTGCCGGATCAGGATAGACACAACGCGTTTTAACTTGCGATATTGCCGGAAAGGATCAGGTTTCCGGGGTGTTTTGCGCCTTTTTTGAGCAGGTCGCCGGTTGCCGGTTTCAGCCATGCCATACCGCGTATGGCGGCGTGTTTTGACTCCGAGATCATATTGTTGGCGATGATCGCCTTGCCCGCCCTTGCGACAATGGTGGCGGCAATTCCGGTGCCGCAGCGGCGGATGACGTTGGAGTTGGCATTGATGTTTTGCATATAAGACCCCCAGCCCAGCAGCAAACCGGCGCGCGGCGCGCCTTCGACCACATTGCCGCTCAGCGCCACATCGGCTTCGGCTGCAATGCCGGTGCCGCCGGATTCGGGATCTGATTTTTTGCCGCGGTAAAACAGCCCGCGAATGAGATTGCCCTGACACACCGCCAGCCGTCCGCCCACATCCATATTGGTGATGGCGATGCCGGCCGCGGCATGTTCAACCGAGTTGTTACTCACCACCGCGCCAAGATAGCCAAATTCGACAAAAATCGCCACCTCGCCAAGCCGCGAACACGAATTATTGCTGATATGGGCCGCGTTGCCCGCATTCACCCGCACGGCGCTAAAGGCGCAATCGCTGATCCGGTTGTCGGCAATCATGACATTGCCGGCCCGGAACACATTGATGCCATTGCCATTCTGGCCGCTACCGCCATCCGCGCTGGCGATCTTGCTGATACGGTTATTGGTGATAATCGTGCCGTCCTCGCCCTGGGCCGAGCGCCAGATCTGAACGGCGTTATTGGCGATGTCATGCAGCGTGTTGTGGCTGACCTCCAGCCCGGTGGAGTTTTGCGCGAATATGCCTGCCTTTGCCGCGTTATCAATCCTGTTATAGGTGAGCGAGCCGGAGCATGTCTCCAGCGTGATGCCATTGGCGGTGCTGTTTGTAATCCGGCAATGCTCGATGCGCAGATTTCTTGCCCCCGCGGCGCGGATGAGCCCAGGATAAGGCTCGGCCCCGGCGCTGCGCATGGGGGCGCCACCGCCAACAAAGGTAATCCCGGCGATGCGTATGTCAGAGGCATTGAATATGGTGACAAACTCGCCCTTTCCCGACCATTCCAGCACCGATTTACCCGGCATGCCGACAAATTGCAGCCCGTCGGGCAGGCGCAAATTCCCGGCGATCACCCTGCCGGGTGGCAGCAGGACCGGAATACCCCTTGCCGCTGAATTATCAACAAGGCGCTGCAGGGCCCGGCTCTGGTCAAAACCTGCATCCGCAACCAGTCCCGCGCCAGCGCGCGGTGGGGCCGGTGTTGCGGCAGCGGGGGTCAGCACTGCGCTCACAGCGGCAGAAAAGGGCAGCAATGAGCCTGTCAGGAACGAACGGCGGTTGATTGGCATGCAATCTGTCTCCTTTCGGGAATACTGCCGGATAAGGAGCAAATGGCATGCCAGAGCACGGCTTGTTTTATCTGAATCACCACCGGCCCGCTCGAAATTGCAACAATAATCTGATAGAGTGGCCCGGTAACGAAGTCAGGGAGTGTGATGAAAATGGAGATGGTGCTGACTGTTATTGCCCGGGACCGCCCCGGTCTGGTTGAAGCGCTGGCCGAAGTGATCATCGCTCACGGCGGTAACTGGGTGGACAGCGCCATGTCGCGTCTGGGGGGCGAGTTTGCCGGGATTGTAAAAATCTCGGTTCCCGAAGCGCAGATTGAAAGCCTTAAATCCGCCCTTGAGGCGCTTGGCCATCAGGGCATCAGGGTCACGTTTGAAACGAACACTCCCAGTCCGCCCCCCGCCGGCACAAAGGCCCGGCTTGGGATCATGGGACAGGACCACAAGGGAATTGTGCGCGATGTAAGCCGGGTGCTGGCCGAAAAATCGGTTAATGTGGACAGCCTGAACACCGTTGTTTTCACCGGCTCCATGTCCGGCGAGGCCATGTTCAGCGCCAAAGCCGATATCGTTCTGCCCGATGAACTTGATCTTGATGATCTGTGCGAAGCCCTGGAGGAGATCGCCGGTGATCTTATGGTTGATGTCGAGTTGAAAAAGGTCAATTAGAGCGCATCACGTTTTGACAAAATCAAAACAGCGCTCTGTCTTCGTGTTTGTTATTGCCGCACTTCTTATCGGAAAACCGGTTCCCGCTTTTCCGGGAGTGCTCCAGAGGGCGCTGGTCTGCTCTCCGCCCGGCCGCCCGCGCCATTGATAGACTCACGCTGGGCCCGGGGCAGGGGCGGCGGGGCTCCGGCGGGTGCGCCTGTCAGTCGTCGGAGCAGCAATGCCCCAGCTCGCCGTTTTCCCAGGCGGTTTGTCTCGACGGGCACGGCACGGTTCCGTAAGAACAAAATACACAGCAATCGCCTTTGACCGGTTTCAGGATTGCGCCGCATGACTTGCATTCATAAAAAATAACGAAATGGTGCTCCGGCATTGTCTCAACCGATTTTTCACCGCATTCAGGGCATGTAATCCGGGATAAAAATTCCAGCATTATGGTCTTCTTTTTGCTGTTCTACTGGTGGTGTGGCTTGATTCGTTAAAGTGAAGTCATTGATCTCAGATAAGTCTTAATAGAACCTATACATTCCCGAGACTGTAGAGTTTTTCTGCCGCCAGTCCAGGCAAAAGCGAACCCTCGCGCACCTGCGCCTCGATTTTGCCCAATCCGGCCATGACCCGGGGATTGGTTCTGAAGCTTTGCAGCATCTTGTCCTCGAGCAGGGACCACATCCACTTGACCTGTTGCTCATGCCGGCGTTTATCCAGCGCGCCGCTTCGCGCCATGATGGCACGATGGCGCTCAACCTCGCGCCAGAGATCGTCAAGCCCGCTATTGGCCTGACCCGAAACGCACAATACGGGCGGCTGCCAGTCGGCGCTGTTCGAGGTGAGGATATGAAGCGCGGCGGTATATTCGGCCGCGGCAATGCGGGCCGCCTTGACGCTATCCCCATCCGCCTTGTTGACACAGATGATATCGGCCAGCTCCAGAACGCCCTTTTTAATCCCCTGCAACTCATCGCCCGCCCCGGGCAGCATGAGGACGATAAAAATATCGCACATATCCGCAACCGCCATTTCCGACTGCCCCGCCCCCACGGTCTCGACAATGACGATATCAAACCCCGCCGCCTCGCATAGCAGCATTGCCTCACGGGTTTTAGCCGCAACCCCGCCAAGCGTACCCATGGTGGGGGAGGGGCGGATAAAGGCGTTTTCATTTGCCGCCAGCTCCGCCATGCGGGTTTTATCCCCGAGGATGGAGCCGCCGCTGCGCGGTGAGGAAGGGTCAACCGCCAGCACCGCCACCTTGTGCCCGGCCTTGGTCAGATTGCCGCCTAAGGTTTCAATCAGGGTGGATTTTCCCACGCCCGGCACCCCGGTGATGCCGATGCGCCGCGCCTTGCCGGTCCGGGGCAGAAGCTTTTGCAGCAATTCCTGCGCCTGCGGGAAATGATCCGGGCGGCGGCTTTCAATCAGCGTGATTGCCCGGCCCAGCGCGGCGCGCTCCCCGGCAAGGATACCCGCCTGCAAGCTTTCGATGTCAGGCCGCCGCGATGATAACGTTTCGTTCATGAAAAGCTCTTTCCTGCCTCTTCATGATTGATACGCGATTTGGGCGATAAGGCAAATCTGAATTTGTTTATTTGCTCAGCCGCAACTTGCTCAGATCGCCCGCGATGGTGTGAAACGCCGATTGAAGCTGCGCATTGGTTGGCGAATTGAAATACATCGATGGCGATGTGGCGCAATTGCGCATCAGATTCTTGATCGTATTGTTGTTGCCAAGATCAAAGGTGATCGTATAGAGCCGGATCCCCGCCGCCTTGATGTTCTCGCACAAGGTTGCGGTTTTCTGGTTCAGGATCGTCACCGCCTGGTTCTTGTTGGTCGTCCCCAGCCGGGCCTTGGCCAGATAGCCGTAAGCTGTGTAATAGGATTTGTTGTGATTGTTCCGGGGCGCGATCGTATTGGCGCCGTCGGTGAGCAATACCATGGCCTTGACGTTTTCCTCATCATCATAAGAGACCCCCTGGGTAAAGGGCGATCCAGGCGAGAGTACACGCCAGCCCCAGGAAAGGCCCAGCGGAATATGGGTCCAGCCCTGGGCGTAAAAACTGTTGATGGAGCTGATCAGGGTGCTCTTGGTATTGATGAGCGGTGTGACCGGCGGTGTTGAGCACAGATAATTGGGACCACGCGAATTGCCGCCGTTATTGACGTTCGCATTCTTGTATTTCTTGGTGTTCTTTTGCCGCTTGGCGGCGCTGCCCTTGACCTTGTCCTTCAGATATTTATTGGGATAAGAACCGCCTTTGTCCGGCTCGTCAGGGGCAAAATACGGCACAAACAGCGTGTCGGGTATCGCGGCTGTGGCGGCGGCGTCCGTGGTGTCATAGGGCGCCGGGCGCGCCTCGACACAGCCGCGCCAGCTGCCGTTTTTGGTGCGGTTCAAAAGGGTGAAATGATCCGTCTTGGGCGAGAAGTTCTCGCCGTTAATGCTGGAAAGGCCGCTGGAATCAATCCATGAAGCGGTCTTGTATTGCGAGCCGACATTGACGGTCTGGCTGAATGGCACCAGCCCGATCTTGACATGTTCGGGCTGCTCTTCGCCGTTGAACAGAATCTCGACCAGATCCTTGGCCGCCGATTTCATCGCCGTCATTTTGCCGTTGCTGTTCATCGAGCCGGTATTGTCGAGCGCCAGAACCAGTTCAATCTTCTTGTTTGAACGCACCACCTCGTTGCTGACCGAGATATTGATCTCGTCAATGCCCACAAGGCCGAGAAAATCGGTTGGCACACTGGCCGTGGCCTTGACCGTTATCAGCGCCGGGGTCACGGTAACGGACAGGGCGTTGGTGACCATGTCCTTGAATTCGGTCAGATTGGCGTTAAAAGCCCTGTCGGCAATCGCCTTTGCCTCCTGGATGGAGATGTCCGGCCTGCGCCCCACTGCAAGGGCTGCTGAATCAATGGCATGCGCCAGGCGTTGGCGCATGGTGATGGCGCTGGAATAGTCCAGCCCGCCGCCCACAAGGGTGACCAACGGCAGCATGGAGAGGGAAAAAGTAATGCCCACATTGCCGCGCACCGCCGGCAGAAAATGTTTCAGATGAAGCCAGATCGATTTGACTGATGAGAAAACCCCGCCCGTTTTCTGGTGTTTACTCGTATTCATCACGCAATAACCCCGTTTGAGCAGCATTTAGCTGCCGATCCAATAGATATATTCTATTTGTAGCGGGGAAATTCTAAGTACACATGAATATTACATGATGTATTTCATTATATATTGATAATTATTTGTGTGACATTTAAATTTAAGCAAAAGCAATATAGTATAAAATTTTAATTCAACTTTACTCCAAAATCCATTCCCGCTCGGCTGCGCGGGTCTTGTCGCTCAGGGTAAAGGTCAGTTTATTCCCCTTGAGTTCGGCCGCTGATTTGACATCATCGACCTCGAAGCGGTAAACGGCGCGGCCGGCGCTTTGGGAAATCATTTCGGGAACGCTTAAATAATATTTCCCCGGCCCCTCGACAAAAAGCACGGGTTTGCGCAAGCCGCCCTTCCCGGCGATTGTGACTTCAAACCCGGTCTTGTCTTTTTCTGCAAACGGTTTGAGCGAGACAATATCAAGGCCCGATTTTGCCGCCGGGCCGGGAACCCGGCTTTGCCATTTGGCGATCAGGGCGTCATGCGGCCCGCTTGCGGCGGAGCCCGGTTCAAGCTCAAGATTCAAATCCATTGTCACCGGAATGCACACTTCGGCGCAAACGCCGTAATTGACCTCCAGCACCAGTTTTACCGGCTCGCCGCTGCGCGAAGCTTCGATACGCACCGGCAAAAGCGCCCCGTGCTTGTAGCCGATCGAGACGCCGAACTCATCCGCCATGCGCTCGGGCGCCGGCCACAGCATTTGCGGAGTTTTGATGTTATCGGAACCCTTCCAGCTGAAACGCGGCGGTATGCCCGCATCGCCCGGATTGCGCCAATAGGTTTTCCATCCCGGCTCCAGTTCAAGCTGCACCCCTAATCTGAGCGGCGCGCGGCCATCCCAGGGCATGGCGACAATGCGCGCCCTGGTATGGGGCCCCTTGACCCATGCCGAGGACAAGCTGCTCTCCCCCGGCGCCGCCACAACGTCAACAGGCAGGGCAAGCAGAAGAAGGGCAAACAGGTGTACTGCCAGATATCTCGGATTTGTCATGGCCCGACAATAGCAGGCTTGCCCGAATTGGGCACCCGATCTTTCATGATTTTTTTCACGCTTGTGTGACTGACCGCCATTTTGCCCGGCGCAAAGCTTTGCAAGCCGGGCGAGAGGCTGCTAGTCTCGATATATGGTATATAAATTTCACGATTCCGAAATGACAAGCGGTCCCAATTCCCTGAAAGGGCAAATGCTGATTGCCATGCCGGGCATGAGCGACCCGCGCTTTGTCAAAAGTCTTATCTATATTTGCGCCCATTCCGAAGAAGGAGCGATGGGAATTGTTGTCAACAAACCGGCGCCGGGGATCAGCTTTGAGGAACTCTTGCGCCAGGTTGACATTTTGCCCGAAGACGCGCCGGAGGGGTTGATTCCCGACATCCAGGTTCATTTTGGCGGACCGGTGGAAATGGGGCGCGGTTTTGTCCTCCACTCCACGGATTACTTTTCCGATGAAGCCACAATGCCGATCGAGAAGGGCGTTGGCCTCACCGCCACCCTGGATGTTCTGCGCGCCATAGCCGACAGGAGCGGCCCTTCCGACTATTTGCTGGCGCTTGGCTATGCCGGCTGGTCGCCGGGACAGCTGGAGGCGGAGATTCAGGCCAATGGCTGGCTCAATTGTGATGCCGATCCGGTGCTTCTCTTCAACCGCAATCTGGAAGAGAAATACAAAGCCGCCTTCGCCCGCCTCGGCATAGAGCCCGGCCGGCTTTCTTCCGATGCCGGGCATGCCTGAAGCCAGCCATCACGCGGTAACACGGGTTACGCGCTCGGGGGCTGGGCGAGGTAGTTGAGCGCATCGCTTGCCGTGAGCGGGCTGCCGTAATAATAGCCCTGCACATACTGGCACCCCAGAGCACGCAGATGATCCACATCCGCCTGGGTTTCGGCCCCTTCGGCCACAACTTCCATGCCCAGCTCATGCGCCAGCGAAACGATGGCTTTCAGGATAACCGGCGTATTGCCGTTATGCTCGATATCGGTGAGGAAGGATTTATCGACTTTCAGCGTATCAAACGGGTATTTCTGCAAATAGCTCAGGGCGGAATAGCCGGTGCCGAAATCATCGAGCGAGAGCCCCGCCCCCAGCGCCTTGATACGGTTGAGCACCTGCACCGCGAATTCGGGATTTTCCATTACCAGCGATTCGGTAATTTCAAGTTTCAGGGTCCCCGGCACCACATTGGCGCGCCCCAGCGCTGCTTTGACGTCATTGATCAGATCATGGCTGAAGAGCTGTTTGCTTGAAACATTGACGCTGATGAAAATCGGTTCGTTTTGCGAAAACGCCCGCTGCCAGGTGCCAAGCTGGCGCGCGGCGGTATCAAGCACAAAGCGCCCCAGATCGATGATCAGGCCGGTTTCCTCGGCGATATTCAAAAAGGCCTTGGGCGCAAGCTCCCCGTGTTCGGGATGCTGCCAGCGTACCAGCGCCTCAAACCCGGCCAGGGATTCATCGGCGAGCGCGACGATCGGCTGATAGAGGATTTCGATCTCGTGGCGCTCCAGCGCATGGCGCAAATCGCCTTCGAGCAAAAAGCGCTCCTTGCGTTCCGAGCGCATGCTGGGTTTGAAAAATTCAACCCGGCTGGCGCCAAGACTTTTGGCCCGGCTCATGGCGATTTCCGCCTCCTTGAGCAGGTCGGTGGCGTCGCGCTGGCGGGAATTATAGATGGAAAGCCCCACGCTGGCGGTCAGGAATACATCCCGGTTGTTGATCTGAACGGGCGCCGATACGGTTGTGCTCACCTGTTTGACCAGCGCCTCAAGCTCTTCCTTGTCCTGATACTGTGTCAGGATCATGGCGAAATCATCGCCTGTCAGCCGCGCCAGCGTGTCCTGAACTTCAATACAGCGCTCCAGCCGCCGCGCCATCACCAGCAGCAAGGAATCGCCCGCCGCATGGCCAAAGGCGTCATTGATATTCTGAAACCGGTCAAAATCAATCACCGCGACGCTCGGCGCCGGCGCAATACCGGCCTTTGAACGTTCGATTGCCCGCTCAAGCCTGTCCTTGAAAAGCGCCCGGTTGGGAAGTCCCGTCAGGCTGTCATGCACGGCGTCATGCAACAGGCGCTCTTCGGAATTCTTTTCCGCCGTGATATCCTGCATCGCTCCGATCATGCGCGCCGCCATTCCCTGATCGCGCATAACCGGCCGGGCGGTCAGGCGGAACCAGCGGTAAACGCCATCAGAGCGCCGCATCCTGAATTCAATCTCAAGCCAGCCATCGGGGCGTTCAGAGGCATTTTGCAGTTTGCTCTTGAACCGGTCCTGATCATTGGCGTGAATATACTCCACCCACGCATCTTCATCCGTATCGAGTGAACCGGGATGAAGCTCAAGTCGCCGTTCGACTTCCGCCCCGGCCTTGATGCGCTCTTTCAGGAGATCCCAGTCCCAGACCCCGAGCCCCGTGGTGGCAAAGGCAACCGCATTCAGACCGGCTCTGCCGCCGACCCCGCCCTCCATCGGCAGATCGGAGCCAAAGGCATATTGGATAACGCTAAAGGCAAGAAGCATAACGAGGAGGACCAGCCCGGCCGAATATAGCGGCCCCGCAAGCCCGGCGCTTAAAACGCCGGTCATGGCCAGCCCGGCAAGACTTGTCCAGATCACAAGCCATATCCATGCCGGAAGCAGGGCTTGCGCCCGGTTCGCCCCTTTTATTGCCAGATAGACAATATACCCCAGCCCGCCAAAGGCAGTCAGGATCACGGTGATGCGGGCGATGCCGCCGCTCAGCTCAGGCGAAAGCACTGCGATGGCCAGGAGCACGGGCAATATCCCCGCCCCGGCCATGACGGCGTAGCGTGTCCAGGCAAGGCGGTGAATGAGTTCAAGATAAACCTGGAACAAGGCCAGCAGCCCGGCGCCAAGCAGCACCTCGGCCATGGCCCGCACAATCTGCGAGCCATGTACGCCAATCCGGAAGATATCCCCGAGCAGGCCGAATTCGGAAGTCAGAATCAGCAAGGCCGCCCAGCTGACAAGGGCCGCGGCGGGAAACATGATCTGGCGGCGGACGATATAAAGCGACGACAGAAAAATCGACAACAGCCCCGAGATCCCCAGAAGAAGCCCCTGAAAAAATGCGTTCCTCTTGCGCTCGGCGGTATAACTGGCCGGGTTCCAGATATAGAGCTCCGGTGGCAGCCGGTACGGCGTTCGGGCGATCAGGGTTTCAGTTTCCCTCGGCGCCAGCGTAATCCTGAAAATATCCTTGTCCGGCGACATCCGGCTCAGGGCGGCGCTGCCGTCCTGAGCCCTCAGCCCCATCAGGCGCGGACCGCTCAGATAAGGCCAGACCAGCCCTGAATCCATAACCGGCAGGTTTGGCGTTGCGATGATCCGGGTCACCGGAAGTTTGCCCTCGTTCACGAGCGCAAAACGCAGTTGTCTCCCGCCATTGGCCGCGCGCGAGATTTCAACCGCTGAAAAAATGGCGATGCGATCGGCCTCAGCCGAGACAATCACCGCATCAAGCGCCAGCGCCGGCGCGATGGGCCGCAGACATAAAACCAGGGCAATCACCAGTAAAAACCTGATCCTGTAACGCAACATTGCCTCCTGAAAATCCCGCCGCCCTCGATATCGGCAGGACCTGAATTTCTATTCACTAATCGTCAATACGATTCTGCACAAGCGTGGCAGAGAAAAACATGCTCATTTATGATGTCATGCTTAATATCAAAACCGGTAAAATTGTTCGGCTGAGCTCATTTTTGCACCGGATGCGGCGCGTCTGTGATCCGGGCGTAAAGGACATGATCGCGCCATTGGCCGTCAATGCGCAGATATTGCCGTGCAAAGCCTTCCTTGTGAAAGCCGTTTTTCTCCAGAAGGGCAATCGAGGCGCTGTTGGCCGGCAGGCAGGCGGCCTCAACCCGGTGCAGTTTAAGGGTATGAAACGCATGATCGATAAACAGCTTCATGGCGGCGCTCATATAGCCCTGGCGGGCATAGCGCTCGCCAACCCAGTATCCGGCCGAGCCGCACTGGGCAACCCCGCGGCGCACATTGCTCAAGGTTATGCCGCCAACCAGCGCATTATCGGATTTGCGGAAGATAAAAAACGGATAGGTGTAATCGGCGCGCATATCCCTCTGGTAATGGCGCAGGCGGCGGCGGAAGGCGGAACGGGTAAGATCATCGCGCGCCCAGGTCGGCTCCCACGGGCGCAGAAAATCGCGGCTCTCCGCCCTGAGCTGCGCCCAGGCACCGTGATCCGCCATTTGCGGCGCTTTCAGCGAAACAAAATCACCGTCAACAACATACTGCACATCCAGAATGCCGCTCGACTTCAGGAAAGACATATGAACCCCATATTAATCCCGTCCCCGCAAAGTCACTCTTA
>JAJRYE010000004.1 GCA_024275895.1 Alphaproteobacteria bacterium
GGCAAGGCGAAAACATTGTCAAGCTTGCGGTATCTTGGGTCGATATCCGGCTCATTGTCAAAAACATCCAGCCCGGCCGCCGCCAGATGGCCGCTTTGCAGGGCGCTTATGAGCGCGTTGTCATCGATAATGGCGCCGCGGGCGGTATTGATGACGATAGCGCCTTTTGGCAGCAGGGAAATGGTTATTGCGTTCAGCAGCCCCCTGTTCTGAGGGCTCATGATGCAATTGATGGAGAGGAAATCCGAGACCCGGAGCAAGGAGCCGAGATTTTCATGGTAGTGCGCATCCTGCTCCAGCTCGGGGGCAAGGCGGCTGCGGTTGTGATAGTGGATTTTCATATCAAAGGCCCTGGCGCGGTGCGCAACGGCCCTGCCGATGCGCCCCATGCCGAGTATCCCCAGGCGCTTGCCGGTGACATCAAACCCGAGCGGCGAGGTGGGGGACCATGCGGGCCATTTGTCTTCGCGCACCATGGCCATTCCCCAGTTTGCGCCGCGCGCCGCGCCAAGCAGGAGCAACATGGCGGTATCGGCCGTGGCGTCGGTGAGAACATCGGGAGTATTGGTGACGGCAATCCGGCGCTTTGCGGCCGCTTCGAGATCGATATGATCATAGCCGACCGAAAACGTGGCGAGTATTTTTATCCCGGCTGGAAGGCGGGCGATAAAGGCGGCATTGAGGTTTTCCGTCGGCGAAACCAGCAGGGCATCCGCACCGGCGGCGCGGGAGAGAATCTCGTCCTGGCCGAGCAATTGATCGTCAATATTCAAAATTGCGTCATAATTTTCCTTAAGTCTCTTCTCGACCGGTGCCGGAAGCCTGCGGCTTACAACCAGTCTCGGCTGGCCGGTTTTTTCACTCATGACTTTGGCTCCGTTCATCTTGCGCTTTGTCCCGTAACTCCGTATAGCTCAAACATTGCTTTGCCGTCATTATCAAAAGGAGATCCCGGCTAATGAATGTATCTCGTCACTTATACAAAATAGCGGTTTTTACGGGCGTTGCCGTTATTGCCGGAACGAGTGCATTTGCAGATGTCAGGCTGGCCTCGCACAGGGCGGTTTATGATCTGACCTATGTTGACTCGAAAGAAAATTCCTCCGTTATTGATGTCAAGGGGCGGATTGTTTTTGAAATGGTGGGAAGCCCCTGTGAGGGCTATACGGTCAATATGCGTATCGTCACCGATTTGAGCTACAAGGGCGGCAAAAGTGGTCTCACCGACACTTCCATGCGCAATTGGGAAGCCTATGACGGCAACAGCTTCGTTTTTGATACCATATCGCGCACCAACAGCAAGACAACGGAAGAAAACCGCGGCAGCGCTGAAAGAGGCCCGGATATGAGCGTTGTCGTCGATCTGCTCCAGCCGAAAAAAAGGAAAGCCAATCTGGGCACCAATACCGTATTCCCCAGCGATCACCTCAAGCTCCTGATTGCGGCGGCGCGCAAGAATGAGCGTATTGTTGTCAAAAAGCTGTTTGACGGTTCCGAGGACGGGGTGACGCCGTTTGATACCTCCGCCTTTATCGGCAACCCGATCCCGCCCGAAGACATCGGGGACAAGACGGATATCAGCGATATCGAACGCCTCAGGGGCCTGGAATCATGGCCGGTGACGTTAAGCTATTTCAAGAAGGATACGGCGGGCGAGGATGTGCCGGATTATGAGGTCAATTTCCGCCTTTACGCCAACGGCATCTCGACCCATCTTGTTTTTGACTATGGCGATTTTGTCATGGCCGGACCGCTCAAGAGTCTGGAGTTACTGAAAGAAACCCCCTGCGAATAGCCATGTGATTCCGGCGCTCTTGAAGCAATGCTAATCTGATCAGGAAGGAGGGTGGCTCCCCGGGCCGGACTCGAACCAGCGACCCAGCGGTTAACAGCCGCTTGCTCTACCAACTGAGCTACCGGGGATCACGAATGCTTATCTCATGCATTGCTGTGCAGCCTATACCAGAAGGCAAAGGCAATTGCCAAGCCCCAAATGAAAGATTAAATGCGCAACTTGCGTTTTCACAGCTGCGCCGCCGGTTTTTGCCAAAACAAAGCGAAAAGGACGCCTGAATGGCCACAATCCGATTGGGAAACCGCAAGTTCAAGCTCCCCAAATCCCGTTTTACCCGAATCCTGATCGGACTGGCGCTGATTGTCGGCGGTGTGCTGGGGTTTTTGCCCGTTCTCGGTTTCTGGATGATTCCTCTGGGCGTTCTGATCTTGTCTTACGACCTGCCGCTTGTGCGCCGTTGGCGGCGGCAATGGCAGGTAAAGTACAGCCGCTGGCGCCGGAACCGCGGATAAGCCCCTGAAGCGGTTTTCGGAATGCTTTGTCCAGAGCACTTGCGGAAAAGTGGGGACCGTTTTTCCGGCGGGAAGTGCGGTAAGAATAAAAAGCTGGAGGCCACGCCCAGAATCGAACTGGGGTATACGGATTTGCAGTCCGCTGCGTCACCACTCCGCCACGTGGCCTCACTATTCACATCGGCGTGAATTCCACTTCCCTATAGCAAACACAAAACCAATCAACAACCGATTTGCGCGACAAAAATACAACCCTGATTCATTTATCACCTATTTGCCGTGCAAAACCGCGAATAAATTTTTGAATGCGGCCTCGTTCATGCCTATAATGGCCGGCCTGAGCGGGCCGAGTGTTTTTCCGCTGCGGGCGATTGGTTTTGATTTTCAAAGGGTGAAGTTTTTTTAGGAACATCCTGAGCGGTGAGGGAGTGTTTTCATGAATGACATGAGTGCGGCGCGCACAAATATGGTGAACTCCCAGGTGGCCACGAACAAGGTCACGGATAAGAGGATTCTGGGCGCTATGCTGGACGTTCCAAGAGAAATCTTTCTTCCGGCCTCGCGCCAGGCCGCCGCCTATATTGATCAGGATGTCATCATTGATGAGCTTGGCGAGGATAGTCCGGAACGCTATCTTATGGAGCCCATGCCCTTTGCCCGTCTGATTCAGGCGGCGGAAATTGCTCCTGATGATGAAGTGCTCGATATCGGTTGCGGAACCGGCTATTCGGCGGCCATTATCGGGAAGCTGGCAAACAGCGCCATTGCGCTGGAAAGCCACAGCAAACTGGCCGATGCTGCGGCCGGGAACCTCACCGGACTGAGCATTGACAATGCCGTTGTGATTACCGGTCCGCTTGCCAGGGGCTATCCGGATGAAGGCCCCTATGATGTTATTGTTCTGGAAGGCGCCGCTGATTTTATTCCCGCCGCGCTTTTTGACCAGTTGAAAGAGGGCGGCAGGCTGGCCGCGATCGTAAATGATGGCGGCATTGGGCGCGCTTCGGTATTCATGAAGACAAGCGCCAGTGTTTCCAGACGCATTTTGTTTGATGCGAATGTGAAGTCCTTACCTGGATTTGAAGCTGAACGGGAATTTGAATTTTAGGCTTCCTTAACAATGAACGTTTTCAATCTGGAGATATCATCTGGATCAGGTCTGCGTTTATTTGCCGGTGGCCATGCTGGCGAGAGCGTAAAAGCCCGAATGTGTAGGGGCCCGGATGTATAGGGGTATAGTCAAGTTGTATATTCACACTCATAAAACCGTTAATCTGCCGCAAAACGCTGGTCACAGCGCCATTTCAAATGTCAAAACCCTGCTATGCGCCGCATTGCTGGGCAGCGCCGTGGTTCTCGGCCCGGGACAGATCAGGGCCGAAACCCTGAAAAGCGCGCTGGCTTCGGCCTATGTCAACAATCCTGAATTGCGGGCGGAGCGGGCAAGGCAGCGGGCGACGGATGAGGGGGTTCCGCAGGCGCTCTCGGGCTGGCGGCCGATTATCAGCGGTTCAGGCGATCTTGGGAAATCACGCACCAAAAGCTGGGGCGCCGCCGGAACGGCCATTACCCGGCTGGACCCGCGCGGCTTCGGGATCAGCATTGTCCAGCCTGTTTTCAACGGCATGAAAACGGTTAATGGCGTCAAACAGGCCGAAGCTGGCGTACTGGCGGGCCGGGAAGCACTGTTGAATGTCGAACAGAATATCCTGCTGTCCTCGATCACCGCCTATCTTGACGTTCTGCGCGATACCGCCATATTGCGCCTTCGCCGCAACAACCATACGGTGCTCAGCGCCCAGCTGCGCTCGACGCGGGCGCGTTTTGATGTCGGCGAGCTGACCCGCACCGATGTTGCCCAGGCCAGAGCCAGGCGCAGCGGCGCCGTTTCGCAGGTCAATGCGGCGCAATCCAGTCTGGCGACCAGCCGGGCGGTCTTCCGGCAGAATATCGGTCATGCGCCGGGCAGCCTACGCTATCCGCCCTCAATCGCCTCCAAACTGCCGCGCAGCAAGAAGCAGGCCTACCGGATCGCCATGAGAGAGCATCCGGCGATTCTGGCCGCCGCCTTCACGGAAGAAGCGGCAAGGCACAATATCAAGGTTGCAAAGGGTGATCTGTATCCCACGGTTACGGCCGAAGCGGCTTATTCACGGCGCTGGGAACCCTCATCCGTGACGCGAAAATCGGCAACGGCCAGTATAACCGGACGTCTCACCATACCGCTTTATCAGGGCGGCTCGGTGTATTCGCGTTTGCGGCAGGCAAAGCATACCCATGCGCAACGAAATCTGGAACTCGATAAAACCCGGGCGGCGGTGCAGGCTTCGGTCTCTTCCGCCTGGGAGGGGCTGAATGCCGCCAGAGCGCAAATCGAAGCGGCGCGGCAACAGGTCCGGGCCGCCAGAATAGCCCTTAATGGTGTGCGCCAGGAAGCCAAGGTGGGGCAAAGAACTACGCTTGATGTTCTCAATGCGCAGCAGGAGCTTCTTGACGCCAATGTCTCTCTTGTGCTCTCGGAACGCAACGCAACAGTTGCCGCCTATTCGCTGCTTTCCGCCATCGGCCGCCTGAATGCGCGCCATCTTGGTCTTCCAGTCAAATATCATGACCCGACTGTAAATTATGAGCGTGTCCGCAAGCAGTGGATCGGCGCCAAAGTTATCGAAAACGATTGATCCATGGTCGAATCAGAAATTTTCTGTCAGAAATAATCAGTTTCGTGTCTGCGAAGAGTAAAAATGGGGTATGACCTGACTGTCATAGGTAAGTTGGCGGAACGTAGTGATGAGCAACACAAATCAGGCGGCGGATCCAAGCATGGAGGAAATTCTGGCCTCCATCCGGCGCATCATTTCAGATGATGATACCCCCGAAGCGGCGCCTGAAGCTGCCTCCGAACCCGTGGCCGTCCCTGATCCCGAACCGGAAGAGGAGATGGATGACGCCAATTCCGACATCGACGCCATGTTGGCGGATATGGAGGCGGACAGCCATGAAAGCGACAATGTTACGGCCATGCCCGATTTTGATTCCGTGCCGGATGCTGATGATGATGACGATATTTTCGATCTGACCGATATCGTCGAGGATGAGGAAACGAAAAGTTCCGCCAATGTATCAAAGATGGCGGACAAGCCACTGGTCGGAGTGGAGGATCAGGATCTGTGTTTTGACGATGCCCCCGCGGTCAGGACCGAGTCTGAGCCCGCCCCGGTTTCCGCATCCCCGCCGGCGCAGCCACAACCAAAAGAGAGCCTGCTCTCGCCGGGTGCCGCAGCAGATGCTTCGGCCGCCTTTGGCGTCCTCGCCAATACAATTTTGACAAGCTCGGGCAATTCCCGCACGCTGGAGGACCTTGTGCAGGATCTCCTTCGCCCGATGCTGAAAAGCTGGCTTGATGAAAACCTCCCCCCTCTGGTGGAACGCCTTGTGCGCGAGGAAATCGAGCGTGTCGCCCGCCAGGGCCGCTAGTCACTCATATTTCCCTTCCCCAAAGCGAAGCCGCAATCCGCCCATATGTTGACATGGGGCTCCAGTTGCGTTCTACACAGACGAACTTCAATTTAATGGAAAAAAGCTCATCCCATGCTTGAGAAAACCTTTGATCCGGCGCAAGCCGAACCGCGCATTTATGAAGAGTGGGAAAATTCCGGCGCATTCAAATGCGGCCAGCCGGGGCGCGAGGGGGCCGATGCCTATTGCATCGTCATCCCGCCGCCCAATGTCACCGGCTCGCTTCATATGGGCCATGCGCTGAACAATACCATTCAGGACATTCTTGTTCGCTACAAACGCATGTGCGGGCTCGATGTGCTGTGGCAACCGGGCATGGACCATGCCGGTATCGCGACGCAAATGGTGGTGGAGCGCCAGCTTGAGGCGGCGGGAGAGCCGGGACGGCGCGAGATGGGCCGCGAGGCGTTTATTGAGCGCGTCTGGGAGTGGAAAGCACAATCGGGTGGCACCATTATCAACCAGCTCAAGCGGCTGGGGGCCTCATGCGACTGGAGCCGCGAGCGCTTCACCATGGATGAAGGGCTTTCCGAAGCGGTGCTGAAGGTCTTTGTCGAGCTTTACAATGACGGGCTGATTTACAAGGACAAGCGGCTGGTCAACTGGGACCCGAAACTGCTTACCGCGATTTCCGATCTTGAGGTGATCCAGACCGAAACCAAAGGGCATCTGTGGCATTTCAAATATCCGGTCAAGGAAGAGGCGCGGAGCGCCGGAGGCGCGACAGGGAACAAGGCAAAACAGCGTTTCATTACCGTGGCGACGACACGGCCCGAAACCATGTTCGGCGACACGGCGGTTGCCGTTTCAGGCGATGATCCGCGTTATACTGATCTGATTGGCAAAACCTGCATTTTGCCGCTCGTGGGCCGCGAAATCCCGATTGTGGCGGATGAGTACGCCGACCCGGAACAAGGTTCGGGCGCGGTGAAGATCACACCGGCGCATGATTTCAACGACTTTGAAGTGGGGCGGCGGCATAATCTGGAGATCATCAACATCCTTGACGAGCACGCCTGCCTCAATGACGCCGTGCCGGAAAAATACCGTGGGCTGGAGCGTTATGAGGCGCGCGATGTTGTGCTTGCCGATATGGAGGCGCTGGGCCTTATCGAGAAGATCGAGGATCACGAACACACCGTGCCTTATGGCGACCGCTCCAATGTGGTGATCGAGCCCTGGCTCACCGACCAGTGGTATGTGAACGCGCAGGAACTGGCCAAACCGGCAATTAAGGCGGTGGAGGAGGGCGATACCGCCTTTGTGCCCAAAAACTGGGACAAGACCTATTTTGAATGGATGCGCAATATTCAGCCCTGGTGCATTTCGCGCCAGCTATGGTGGGGGCACCAGATCCCGGCCTGGTACGGGCCGGACGGCGAGGTTTTTGTCGCCCATAACGAAGATGAGGCGCAGGAGCTGGCGCATGCCCGTTATGGCCGCCCGGTGGCGCTTGAGCGTGATGGCGATGTGCTCGACACATGGTTTTCCTCCGCCCTGTGGCCCTTTTCCACCCTTGGCTGGCCGCATGAGACGAAGGAGCTGGAGCGGTTTTATCCGACCAATGTTCTGGTTACCGGCTTCGATATCATCTTTTTCTGGGTTGCCCGGATGATGATGTTCGGGCTGCACTTCATGAAGCAAGTGCCGTTTGACACGGTTTATATCCACGCTCTGGTGCGCGATGAAAAAGGCGCCAAGATGTCAAAATCGAAGGGTAATGTCATTGACCCGCTGGAGCTGGTGGATGAATATGGCGCCGATGCCGTGCGCTTTACGCTGGCCGCCATGGCGGCGCAGGGGCGCGACATCAAGCTGGCGAAATCACGGGTTGAGGGGTATCGCAACTTTACCACCAAATTGTGGAATGCGGCCCGTTTTGCCGAGATGAACGAATGTTTCGACACTGGCGGCTTTGACCCGGTGGGGGCGCGCGAGACCGTGAACCGCTGGATTGCCGGTGAGCTTGAGCGAACCGCCAGGCTGGTGACCGAGGGCATTGAGGCGCATCGCTATAATGAATCGGCGAGCGCCATTTACCGCTTTGTATGGAACGTCTATTGCGACTGGTATCTTGAACTGGTCAAGCCGTTGTTAAACGGCGATGACGAGACGGTCCGGGCCGAGACCAAAGCCATGACGGCATGGGTGCTGAGCCGGATCTTGCAGCTTCTGCATCCCTTCATGCCGTTTATGACCGAAGAGCTGTGGCGCAATATGGGAGAGCGGGAAACGCCGCTCATCACCGCCCCGTGGCCGGCGCCTGAAGGCCTGAGCGATGCTGACGCCGATGCGGAAATGGACTGGCTGATCCGTTTTGTCTCGGCGGTGCGCTCGGTGCGCTCGGAAATGAATATCCCGGCGGGAATGAAAATTCCCCTGGTGGTCACTGGTGCCAACGAGGTTACGGTTTTGCGCGTTTCCAACCAGAAGGGCGCCTTGCAGAGGCTGGCCCGGTTGTCATCTCTGGTGCTTGCGGAAAATGTGCCCGAAGGCTCGGTCCAGATCGTTCTGGATGAGGCAACGCTGGCCATTCCGCTGCATGGCGTAATTGATATCGGAGCCGAAACAAAACGGCTGGAAAAGGAAATCGCCAGGGTTCAGGTCGAGATTGGCGGGATTGACAAAAAGCTGGCGAATGAAAATTTCACTTCGCGCGCCCCGGCCCATGTGGTGCAAACCCAGCGTGAGCGCCGCGATGAGGCGGCAGCGGCGCTGGCCAGGCTGCAATCGGCGTTGGAGAGGTATCGGGGCGCAGCCGGATGATCATTGCCAGCTGGAATGTCAACTCAATCAAGGTGCGTCTGCCAAATGTGCTGGAGTGGCTCAAACAGCGCAATCCCGACATTGCCTGCTTGCAGGAAATCAAATGCATTGACGCGAACTTTCCAGTGCAAGCCTTTGAAGAGCTTGGCTATAATGTCGCTGTTCACGGGCAAAAAACTTATAACGGCGTCGCCATTCTCTCAAAACTGCCCTTCGATGAAGTGCAGAGCCGTTTGCCCGGAGACGAGAGCGACGGGCAGGCGCGCTATCTTGAGGCAGTAGTCCCGGCGGATACGGGTGTGCTCAGGGTGGCCTCGATTTATCTTCCCAACGGCAATCCGGTGGAGAGCGAAAAATACAGCTACAAGCTGGACTGGATGGAGCGTTTGCAGGCCCATATTGGCAGACTGCTGGCCTATGAAGAGCCGTTTGTTCTGGCGGGGGATTACAATGTCATTCCGGCGCCGGAAGATGTTTACGATCCGCAAGCCTGGGCCGGGGATGCGCTGTTTCGTCTGGAGACGCGCGAGAAATTCTACGCCATGATCAATATGGGCCTGACGGATGCGTTCCGGGCCTGTTCCGATCAGACGCATCAATATACATTCTGGGATTACCAGCGCGGCGCCTGGGCGAGGGATCACGGGTTGAGGATTGATCACCTTTTGCTCTCGCCGCAAGCGGCCGACAAGCTCAAAGGTTGTCAAATCGATAAAGATGTAAGAGGCGGTGAGCGCCCCTCTGACCACGTCCCCATCTGGCTGGAACTGGACTGAAGAACGAAAAAAACCTGCACGATTTGTTAAATGCCTTGTGCCATGATGAGAGCACAGGGCAGGTTTTAACAAGATAAACAGTTATGCGTATCGGTTCTTCCAGAATTATAACAATTGGCTTTCTTCTTGGCGCATTCGGCGTTTTGGCAGCGTGCAGTTCCGGCGGCGGGCTGAAACCAAGCGCACGGCTTTACGGGCCGAACGATAAAATTCCCGAAGGCGGTGGTTATTACAAGGTCGGAAAACCCTACAAGATTGCCGGCAAAAGCTATACTCCAAGAGAGAATAGAAATTACGACCGCACCGGGGTCGCCTCCTGGTATGGCGCTGATTTTCACGGTCGTAAAACGGCAAATGGAGAAATCTATGATATGAACCGGTTATCGGCGGCGCATCGCACCATGCCGCTGCCAAGCTATGCCAAGATTACCAATCTGAAAAATGGTCGCTCGGTGATCGTGCGGGTGAATGATCGTGGCCCTTATGCGCATGACCGCGAGATTGATATGTCGAAAGCCGCCGCCAGAGTACTTGGATTTACCCAGCAGGGAACGACCCAGGTCCGGGTGCAATATGTCGGCAGGGCGCCTCTGGAGGGCGATGGCAACCGGCTGAGAATCGCCAACCAGAACCTTGTTCAGGGCCATGGCATGTCCACAGCCTCGCTGCTGACCGCCCAGGAGCCTGCAAAACCTTATAAATACCGCCGCCGCCGCGCGCCGGAAATTAACGCCGTCACCGCGCCGCAAACCACGCTGGCGCGGGCTGGCGCCGCATCTGGCATGTTTTTTGTCCAGGCGGCCTCTTTCAGCGACCCGGCCTCGGCTAACGCCCTGAAAAACCAGCTTGCCTCCTATGGCAGCGCCCTTATCGAACCGGCCAATACGGCAAGCGGCGTTTTTTACCGCGTCAGGCTCGGACCGCTGCAAGATGAGGATATGGCCTACCGAACCCTCGCCAGAGTGCGGGCCGCCGGACACGATTCGGCGCGTATAGTTGTGAATTGAGAGCATGGAAGACAAGTTTGAGTTGATTTTTCACCCCCTCTTGCTAAGACTTGCACTCAAATGATAACCGGTCGGCCTTTGGGGGGGATAATGCGGCACATTCTGGACTATCGCCTGTTCTTTCCTGTTTTATTTCTGGTTATTTGCACTTCATTTGCGCTCCGGCCTGCCGGGGCTTTTGAGACCTCGGCCAAATATGCCTATCTCATCGATGTCGATACGCAAACCGTTCTTTATGCCAAAAATGAAAACGAGTTGATGTCGCCGGCCAGCATGAGCAAGCTCATGACTCTGGTCATGGTGTTCGATGCCCTGAAAGCAGGGCATCTCAAGATGGATGAAAAATTCTACATCAGTGAGAACGCCTGGGAAAAGGGCGGCGAGAAATCAGGTTCCTCAACCATGTTCGCCAAAAAAAATACCAGTATCAGCCTGAAGAATCTCATTCAGGCGGTGGCGGTGCAATCGGCCAATGACGCCTGTATCGCCATCGCCGAGGGGATGAGCGGCTCGGAAGCCGAATTTGCCCGCGCCATGACCCGCAGGGCACGCGAAATCGGTCTTGAAAAATCCACCTTCGCCAATGCGACAGGCTGGCCAAATCCGGGGCAGAAAATGACGGTGCGCGAACTGGCGGTGCTGGCTCGGTTTATCATCCGCAATTTTCCGGAATACTATAAATATTACAGCCAGAAGAGCTTCACCTGGAGCGGGATTACGCAGAAAAACCGCAATCCTCTGCTCTATCAGAATATTGGCGCCGATGGGCTGAAAACCGGCCATACGCAGGAATCGGGCTACGGGCTCGTGGCCTCTGCCATGCGCAACGGGCAAAGACTGATACTCGCCGTTAACGGGCTGGCCTCCAAAAAAGCGCGAGCTCAGGAAAGTCGCCGCATGATGGATTGGGGCTTTCGCGCCTTCAAGCCCTTTGCCCTGTTTGACAAGGATAGCGTTGTCGGTGAGGCCAGGGTGTGGGGAGGCAAGAGCGCCGCCGTCAAATTAAAAACCGGCCGTAAAATCACATTGCTGATGCCGCGAACATCCCGAAATGCCCTCAAGCTTTCCATCGCCTATAAATCGCCGCTGATTGCACCCGTCCGCAAGGGCGATCAGGTGGCGTTGCTCAAGGCAAGTGCACCGGGCGCGGTTCCCTTCAGCGCGCCGCTTTATGCCGTTTCCGATATCGAACGCTCCGGCCTGATCGGACGCGGAATGGCGCGATTGAAGGCAATCTTCTCCATTTTCTGAAATTCAAGTGTTTAATCTTGCTGGCGCAGGCGCTATCCTTGCGCACATGAAATATGGAAAATTCATTACTTTTGAGGGCGGCGAGGGCTCGGGAAAATCAACCCAGGCGCATCTTTTGCAAAACCGGCTGGAAAAGGCCGGGATCGATGCCGTGCTGACGCGCGAGCCGGGCGGCTCGCCCGGGGCCGAGGAAATCAGGCGTCTTCTGGTCAGCGGCGAGGCCGAACGCTGGAATCCGATGAGTGAAACCTTGCTTCTCTATGCAGCGCGCAACGACCATCTGATGCGCACAATCCGCCCCTCGCTCAGGCATGGCTACTGGGTGATCTCCGACCGGTTTGCCGATTCATCACACGCCTATCAGGGCGCGGCGGGCGGAATTGATGATGCGTTTTTACGCGTTCTTGATGAAGCCGTCATTGAAAAAACCGTGCCTGATCTTACCATAATTCTTGATATTCCGCCCGAAACCGGTCTTGCGCGCACCCGCGATCGCGCCAATGAAAACCATGAAGACCGTTTCGAAAGCAAGAGGCTGGGTTTTCATCAAAAACTGCGTGAAGGGTTTTTAAAAATAGCCAGGGCGGAACCTGAACGCTGCATTGTAATCGATACCTTGCAGGATAAAGACGAGGTAGCGGAACAAATCTGGCAGATCGTCAGGCAAAGGCTTCCCGGTAAAGAAAACAACAGCTGACGAAGATGAGCGAAATCCCGCAAAGCGATTGTCTGGAGCGCTGCACCCATCCACGCGCGGCCGAGACGCTGATCGGGCATGGCCGCGCTGAAAGACTGCTGTTTGAGGCCTATATATCGGGAAAGATGCCCCATGCCTGGATATTGGGCGGCGAGGCGGGCATCGGCAAGGCAACGCTGGCCTACCGTCTGGCCAGATATATTTTCAAACACCCGGATATCACCCGGATCAACCCCGAAGGGGCAAGTTTACATGTAGACCCCGCCGATCCGGTTTTTCGCCGGGTTTCGGCCCAGGCGCATGCGGATCTTTTAGTCATGCGCCGCGCCTTTAATGACAAACGGGGCAAATTATTCACCGAAATCCGCGCCGAGGATGTGCGCAAATCAAGCCGCTTTTTCTCGACCACATCGGGCGAGGGGGGCTGGCGCATCTGTATTGTGGATACGGCGGATGAAATGAATTTGACGGCGGCCAATGCATTGTTGAAAATTCTTGAAGAACCGCCCGGACGCGCCCTGTTTCTTCTCATCTCCAATACGCCGCACCGGCTTTTGCCCACGATCAGGTCGCGCTGCTGCAATCTGGCCATGAGCCCGCTTGAAGCGGGTGAAGTCAGGCAGGTGTTTGAAAATCAAATCCCCGCCTCCGGGCGTCCATCCGCTGCCGATATGACCATTTTAACCCGGCTGGCGCAGGGCAGCGCCGGGCGCGCCCTGAAACTGGCAACATCGGACGGCGCGCGGATTTACCGTGATATCCATAAGGTTATGACTGCCTTGCCCGAACTTGACCTGGCGGCGGCGCATAAACTGGCCGACGACCTGACAGGCCGCTCGCGCGCAGCGCAGTTTGATCTGTTTTTTGATTTGCTGGGCGACTGGATTGCCGCTCTGGTGCGATCCGGCCTGAAGCGGCCGTCAAAAGAAGTGCTGGAAGGCGAGGGGGCCATCATGCAGCGCCTTGCACCGCCAGAGGCCCTTGCGCACTGGTCCGCATTGTGGGAAAAGGTGAACCATTCGCTGGCGCAAACCAGAGCGCTCAATCTTGACCGCAAGCAGCTTGTACTCGCTACATTATTTTCATTGCAGGAAACCGCCCGCAAGACGGCCTGAACGGATAGATAATTCCAAAATGTCTCAAAAAACGCCTTTTTATATCACAACCGCGATTTCCTATCCCAATGGCGAGCCGCATATCGGCCACGCCTATGAAGCGATCGCCACTGATGCCATTGCCCGCTTCAAACGCCTTGACGGGTTTGACGTGTTTTTTCTCACCGGCACTGACGAACACGGGCAGAAAATGCAGCAAACGGCGGAAAAACAGGGGATAACAGCGTCTGATCTGGCGGACAGGCTGGCGCCGCGCTTTGACGATATGGTGCGGGCGTTCAATTGCAGCAATGATGATTTTATCCGCACCACACAGGAGCGCCACAAGCGTTCGGTGACCGAAATCTGGAAGCGCATGGCGGCAAATGGCGATATTTATCTGGATAAATACGCCGGCTGGTACTCCGTGCGCGATGAGGCGTATTATGCTGAAGACGAGTTGAGCAGCAATGCCAAGGGCGAAAAAATCGCACCAACAGGAACACCGGTCACATGGATGGAGGAGGAAAGCTATTTTTTCCGCCTCTCCAGATATGAAAAACCGCTGCTTGATCATTACCAGGCCAATCCGCAATTTATCGGTCCCAAAACCCGCCGCAACGAGGTGGTGAGTTTTGTCGCGGGCGGTTTGCAGGATTTGTCCATGTCGCGCACCAGCTTTGATTGGGGCATACCCGTGCCCGGCGCGCCGGGGCATGTGATGTATGTCTGGGTGGACGCCCTGACCAATTACATCACCGGGGCGGGTTTTCCCGATGAGGAAGATCCGAAATACAAAAAATACTGGCCGGCTGATCTGCACATCGTCGGCAAGGATATCATGCGGTTTCATGCGGTGTACTGGCCGGCCTTCCTGATGTCGGCCGGGCTGCCCCTGCCAAAGCGGGTATTCGGCCACGGCTTCTTGTTCAACAAGGGCGAGAAAATGTCCAAATCGGTGGGCAATGTGGTGGACCCGTTTGCCATGATCAAGGCTTATGGAACCGATCAGGTGCGCTATTTCTTCCTGCGCGAGGTGCCGTTCGGACGCGACGGCAATTACAGCCATGAGGCGATTGTGAGCCGCATTAACGCCGATCTGGCCAATGATCTGGGCAATCTGGCGCAGCGCTCCTTGTCCATGGTCGCCAAGCATTGCGCCGGTCAGGTGCCGCAGGCGGGCGCATTTTCAGATGCGGACAAGGCGATGCTGGATCAGGCTGATGCCCTGCTGGAGATTGTCCGGCCCGAGATTGACGGGCAGGCCATTCACAAGGTGCTCGAAGCCGTCTGGGCAGTTGTGGCCGAGGCCAACCGCTATTTTGCCGCGCAGGAGCCCTGGGCATTGCGCAAAACCGATATCGGGCGCATGAATACGGTGCTTTACGTAACGATTGAGACCGTGCGCCAGATCGCCATACTGGCGCAGCCCTTTATGCCCGCATCGGCGGCGAAGATGCTTGATCAGCTCGGCGTTGCCAGCGGGGGGCGTGATTTTGTCGCGCTGGGAGGGGCAGGGCGTTTGCGAAGCGGCGCGCCGCTCCCGGCCCCAAAACCGGTTTTCCCGCGCTATGTTGAACCGGCCGGCCGCTAACCTCATGCTTGTTGACAGTCATTGCCATCTTGAGTTCCCCGATTTTGCCGGCGAGCTTGACGATCTCATAACCCGCGCCGCCGGGGCAGGGGTGGGCGCCATGCTGACCATCGGTACACGCCTTGCGAAGGCGCTCCAACCTCTTGATATTGCAAATAATTATGACAATATTTTTACCACCATTGGCACTCACCCGCATAATGCCGGGGAGGAACAAAATGTCACTGTGCAGGATATTATCGAACTGACACGGCCCAAAAAAGTAGTTGGAATTGGTGAGAGTGGGCTTGATTATTATTATGACAACAGCCCGCGGGATATCCAGAAACAGGTATTCAGAACCCATATCGAGGCCGCGCGGGAGACCGGTTTGCCGCTGGTTATCCATACCCGCGATGCGGATGAGGATATGGCGCGGATTTTAAGCGAAGAAATGGCAAAAGGTGCATTTGGCGGCGTCTTACACTGTTTCAGCAGCGGTCAGGCGCTTGCCGATAAGGCTCTGGAACTGGGGCTTTATCTGTCGTTTTCTGGAATTCTAACTTTCAAGACTGCCGATAAAATCAGGCAGGTGGCTAAAAACGCACCGCAAAACAAGATACTGGTTGAGACCGATGCGCCCTATCTGGCCCCGGTGCCAAAACGCGGCAAACGCAATGAACCGGCCTTTGTTGCCCACACAGCCTCGGTTCTGGCCGAGGTCAGGGCTGTCTCTTATGATACGATTTGCGCCCTGACAAGCGCCAATTTCTTCACCCTTTTCAACCGCGCCAAAATGCCCGAAGAGGCGGTGTAATGGGGTTGCAAATCACGATTTTGGGCTGCGGATCATCGGGCGGCGTTCCGCGCATTTGCGGCGACTGGGGCGCGTGTGACCCGCAAGAGCCCAAAAACCGGCGGCGGCGCTGCTCGGTGCTTGTTGACCGCCTGGACCCGGAAAGCGGCGCGAAAACCCGGGTTCTTATCGATACATCGCCGGATTTACGTGCCCAGTTTCTTGACGCGGGCATCTGCTGGGTGGACGGCGTGCTTTACACCCATGACCATGCCGACCAGACCCATGGAATCGATGATCTTCGCCCGGCCATTTTCAAGGCAAAACGCCAGATTGACATCTATATGAACGCGCAGACGCAAAATGTGCTGGTTAAACGTTTTGGCTATATTTTCAAGACTCCGCCGGGCAGCTACTATCCGCCAATTGCGAAACTGCACATCATTTCCAAACACGAGCCCGTCATTATAGATGGGCCAGGGGGGCGCATTGAGGCGGTTCCGTTTGAACAGGATCACGGAGCGATCATATCGCTCGGTTACCGTATCGGCGATTTTGCCTATGTGAATGATCTGGTGGGATTGCCCGATGATTCCTTTCCCTTTCTGAACGGGCTTGAATTGCTCATTGTCGATGCTCTGCGTTACACAAGCCATCCGACACATTTCAGCGTCGATCAGGCTCTGGCGCTGATAAAACGCCTGAAACCGCAGCGCGCCGTGCTGACCAATATGCATATTGACCTTGATTACAAGACACTGGCGGCAGAATTGCCCAAAGACGTTGAACCGGCTTTTGACGGAATGGTTCTGGAGATTGACTGAAAAAACCAATAATAATTTTCCATAATATATATTATGCGCGTTTTATATAAATGCGAAATGTGGATAACGGATGGACTGCTGTAGCCTCCTGTTTTGCCGGAATCAGAAAAATGCACTATCACCCCTCTTTCAGCTACCTACAGGTCAATTACAAAAAACATGTATTCGAGCGAAGAAAAGAGACAGATCGCGACCCTGCTTGAGGTCATGCGCGCCTTGCGCGACCCGGAGCATGGTTGCCCGTGGGACAAGGCGCAGAGTTTCAAGACCGTTGTTCCCTACACGGTTGAAGAAGCCTATGAGGTTGCCGGCGCCATCGAGCATGAGGATATGGACGAGCTGTGCGACGAGCTTGGCGATCTGTTGTTTCAGGTTGTCTTTCATGCTCGCATGGCAGAAGAAAACGGTGATTTTGATTTCGGCGATGTCACATATGCGGTCGTGGACAAAATGTTGCGCCGTCACCCGCATGTCTTTGGTAACGAAGAAGAAAAAAAGCGCGGCGCCTCTCGCGATGCCTGGGAAAAAATCAAGGCGGAAGAACGGGCAACAAAAAAACGCAAAAAACGTACCCACGGCCTGCTGGATGATGTGCCAAACGCCCTGCCCGCCCTCATGCGGGCCGAAAAACTGCAAAAACGCGCTGCCCGCGCCGGGTTTGACTGGCCCGATATTGAACCGGTTTACGCCAGGATCACGGAAGAAATCGCCGAAATCCGTGCTGCGGTGATCGCGGGAGACAAGAATGAGGTTTCAGACGAGGTTGGCGATCTGCTGTTCTCCTGCGTCAATCTTGCACGCCATCTTGGCGTTGACCCCGAAACTGCCATGCGCGGCGCAAATCACAAATTCACCGAACGCGTTACCGGGATAGAAAACAGACTGCATGCAGCCAACAAAAAAATTGCCGATCTCGAACCGGGCGAACTTGATGCGCTGTGGGAAGCTGTCAAAAGGCAACAATAACGCGCAACCCGTTCCAAACACTGCCGGTTGCCAGCCGCGCCCGTTTTTCAGGCCGTGTTCGTGGCCTTTCTCAGTCCAGACCGCAAACCGCGCCTCTCTCCCCGCTGAGCACCCGCAGCGCCTGCGCCGAGGGATGCCCGGTGGGAAGTTCATCTCCGGCCCAATGGTTGTAATTGCGCAGGGCGCGCGATGAACCCCGGCCCCATTCACCATCTATCGGCCCCTGATAGCAGCCCACCCGGCGCAGTTGCCTTTGCAATCTGGCGGCAAGGCTGTCCAGATTTCCCGGCCGGAGCGCCGAAGCCGCCGGTTTCGCCAGGGATGGCACGGCAACAGGCGGCCTGCCGCTGGCATAGGCGGCTATGGCGGCGCGGGTTTCCGGGCCGAAACGGCCATCGATCGCGCCCTGATAATGGCCGGAATTTTTCATGACAATCTGGATTGTGCGCAAAATATCGCCGCTCCAGTTTTTATGCGCCTGCATGGCCATGGCCGGATTGGCGCGGTAGAATTTAAAAAAGCTCTGCGCCGCACCGTTGAAGTTTTTATTTTGCCCCTGCAATACGATCATGCGCGAATAGGCCGGCAGATAGCCCAGGGCCGCCGCCCGGTCATAATAAGCCATGGCGCCTTTGCGCGTTTTGAGTACGCCGTTGCCGGTTTCATAAAGCCGGCCGATATTGTAATAGGCCATGGCCGAGCCCTTTCTGGCGGCTTCGAGATAAAACGCCAGAGCTTTGGCCGCCTCGTGCCTTTGCGCCAATGCATCGCCCTGCTGCAATAATTGCTGCACGCTCATTGCCGCCGGGCTTGGCGGCATGGCCGGGGCTGGCGGTCGGGGCTTGGTTGCCACCGGCTGCGGCGCTTCGCGTTCAGGCGCGTTCCAGTCAAACCGGGTAAGAAGGGTTGCCGCCGGTATGGTTCCGGGGGTCAGATCGTTGTTGTCTTCCGGATTCATCGTGTCTGGCGGCGTGAAAATGTAATTTATCGGCCCTTGCGGCGGGAAACAGGTGATTTTACCCTCCATCTCCTCGCCGCCCCAATAACATTGCCCCAGAGCGACTTTCGTCCTCACTTTTGCGATCGAATCCCCGACATGCAGGCCGGAGGGTCCGGCTACCAGTGGATGGTAAATCTTGATGGACGAGATCTGATTGTTCTCACCTCCCTCGACCACCATGACCAGCTTGCCGTTCAACTTAACATAAAACGCGGATGAGGTGACTTCCTCATATTGAATTGCGCCTTTTTTAACGCTAAAGCCCGGCAAAGCGGCCTGAATGGCCGCCAGTGTAAAGGGGGTATCCGCCGTAATCCCCCCTACCCTGTCCGAGCTCAGAACCAGCGACCGGGCTTTGGCCGCTGGCGGCGTGATTGCGCTTTGGGCTTTGGGTGTTTTCATACTCGCCGCGGCGGCGTTCGGTGTCCCGGTTTTGAGGCTTTTGAGTTTTTCGCGGGCAATGACGGCAAAAACCCCTTGGGGGAACTTGTCCAGATAAGCCCTGAAGAGCGCTGCATTTGCGCTGTCCCTGACCGAATTCCAGAATGCCAGATCAAGCGCGCTGTTTGCAGCAGGCGTTTGAGCCGCCAGCGGCGCGGCAGGGGCAGGTTCGGGTTTGGCATCCGATGGTTCAGGTTTGATCCTGACCGGCTCGGGCGGCTCCTTGCATTCGGCCTCTGCACCGCATTCGGGCTCTTGCCGCGGCGGCATCGCAGCCGCTGTTGGCGGTGGTGTAATGGCAGGAGCCGGAACAGCCGCTGACCCAGATGCCTGCCCCGGCTTGGCAGGGGATGCCAAATGCGGCGGCATGAACGGCTTGAAGGCGATATCACTGTTTCCGCCATCAGGCTCACTGTTGAAATCGGGTTTCCATTCTGAGCCGTCAAAATTGCGCCATTCCCACCATTCACGCCCGCCGCCGCCACGCCAGGTGCTAATTTTGAGGGGGAGCAAATTTTGCCCGACCCCGGTTTTGGGCAAAGGCCTGATTTCGGCATATTCTCCTACCTGGATGATCGTTTCTTTCTTCTCTAGGCGCCCATTCTTCAGTTTTCTTTGACACCAAGCCTCTCCGTGAATGGTGTGGATACGTGTAAACCCAGTATCTTCAACTTCAAGCTCAAATTTCGTCGCGCGAACACCGGCTACGGCAAGGGGGGTTTCATAATATCTTCCATGTGGAGCATCTGGATCTGCGGCTTTGAGCTTCTCCATCAATTGACGAAAATTCTTTTTTTTCTTTGATTCCAAAAACAGTTTACCTTTACGAAGAACGCCGCCTTTGCGACGCATTTTTTCAAAATCCTCCTTGGAATAATCAGGCAAATAGTGAAAATCATCCGTATATGCTACTCCGTTATAATTATAAATTGGATGCCCCCCTGCATCGTCAGGGAGCTCATATACTTTCCTCTTTCCAGATGGGACATTGAAAACTGTACTATTCCCCATCCTTAGTATCCAGGAACAGCCACCAAGAGATGTTCTGTCCATCTCACAAAGAATGCACCTTCCATTCTTCCCTGTTATAAGGGTCAACAATCCGTTCTTGTCGCGAACCAGCCTGACATCCCCCTCCATGGCTCTGATTTTATATTTCATGCCACTTTTTGTGACTATGATTTTATATTTATATAATTGCTGCTCGTCTTCATCTCTGAATATCAGTTTTGGCTTTTTTTTCTGTTTGTATTTTAAAACGACTTTCCATTTGGCCGGATAATAGGTGCGGTATCCCGGATCGTAAGTGTCCTGCTCGACAACCAGCTTTACCGTGCTTCCGGCCGGAGCATCAAAAACATCTTTATCATAGCGGACCTCCTTGCCACCCAACTTGACGATGGCATAGGTATAAATCGTATTTTGCGGCGATATGTCCTTTGGCCAGTCGGCCTGCACATAGTTCTTGTCGGTAATCCTGTCGATACGCACCCGAATGGCGTCGGGTACGGAAATCGTGAAAACGCGGCGCCTGTTTTTTTCGGCTTCCTCAAAACGTTTGCCTGATTTGTCCAGATTTGCATAGCCCTTGAAAAGCCCTTCAAAAGTCTGGAGCGTCTTGAAATGCGTGCTGTAACAGCCCGGGGTGTAACCACTCCAGCACTTCCACAGTTTCTCTTGCAACTGTTTGGAAACGCCCTTGTTTTTCGGTGCAGATGCGGCTTCCCGCGCTAGAGCTGCGAGTGGCATGGCGGTGCTTATGAGTATCCCCAGAGCGATTGGCAGAAGATGTTGCAGAATCTGCGCTTTAAAAACAGGCTGTTTGAGAACCCCGGTCTTTTTGTCAATCATCCCCGCCTCCTGCATCTCCATCACCGTCATTGCCGAAATCGCCGCCTTCGCGGCCATCATACCACTCGCCCTGATCATCCTGAACAACCTTGCGGCCACGATTGCCAATATTCACGCCAATCACAGCACCGATGATTGCGGTTATAAAGGCAAGGTCCGGATAAATCATATAGCCGCCAGCCGCGCCCAAACCGCCGCCGATAAGTATTCCGATAACCCGTCCCATAGCCTTAATCTCCAGCTTGAATATGTCGTAATCATGGCTTTGTTAACCGACCGCGAAATGTCAAAAGCGTATCGAATCCCAAAAAACAATATGCCGAACCGCAAAGGGTGAGGCGCTTTTCCGGAACGACAAAATGCAGCGGGCATCAGTTCTTTTTCTTGCCGCCAAACACCGGTTTTATCGATTTGACCGGCCTGTCACTCACGCAGTTCCGGTACATGTAATTACACTTTTTTTCCGGCAAATATCGCACATCGCGGCATTCGGATTCATTTTTATTATTACAACTAAAATCTTGCTTGACCTTCTCAAAGCACTGCATGAGAACGTCCTCGCACATGGCGCGGCGCGCCACATCCTGGCTCAGTCCGCCGGCGCCAGTAGAGCCTGGGTAAAAACCGGCGATAACGGAAAGGGAAAACAGCACGATCAAGGGAATCATTTTTTGCATAATCACAACCCTCCACTGACTTTGGACCACGCCGGCAAACTGCTGCCAAACGGGCTAAAAAACAATGTGACATAGTGCTGCGCTCTTCACTTGTGCCAGGCAAGAGAGAATATGTTTGTTTTTTGGGATACGGGTTGTGTTGTTGCCAATTCCGTGCAACCCAGTGAACGCTTTGCAGGATTGAAAGTTGTCCATGACATGTTGTTACAATTCATCCCCCCCGGTCTGATCGTTATTTATCTGTTGTCGATTGTGCTGCTCATGCAAGGACAAAAGGCGATCGTGATGGGGAACTGGTTCCGGCACAGAAACTTGATGCTGCCGGCAATCGTGCTGGCCGCCGCGGGCATTTTCCTGACCATTGTTTACTTTGCGCTCACGGCTACTCCCTCATTTGGCGGTGGTGGCCTTGCGGCCGGGTTTGGCTGGACGGTTTTGATCCTCCATGCCGCTGCCATGTCCGGATTTATTGTCCTGCTGCCTTGGACGCTGTACAGGATTGCGCGCCATCTCGTTATTCCTCATAAAATCATGGCGCGCTGGACAATCCGCATCTGGTTGTTCATGGCCGTTTCGGGAACCCTCTTCAATGCCTTTATCTCTTACCTGACTTTTGCTCTGTAGCCTGAGCCCCGGCAACAATTTTGTAAATCCGGATTTGCTCTTTGCATCTACAAAATCGTTATCGCGAGCGATAAAGTGAACAGCGATAAAATGGTTGATATCAGTACGGCCATCGAAACCTGACCGGATTGAATATCATGTTCTGCGGCAATCACACTCAGCACGGCGGCGGCTGGCATGGCGGCTCCAAGCGTGGCGGCAACGCGCCAGTCCCCGTCAATCCCGGCAAGCCCTAAAATACCCCAGACAATCGCCGGATAGGCTGCCAGTTTGTAAAAGCTGATAAAGACCGCCTCGGCCGGATATGAGCTTGCCCTGGCTGTCGCAAGGGTGGCTCCGACAACAAACATCGCGCATGGAGCCGCAGCCTGGCTTAAAATAAGGGTGAGCTTGTCCACCGGTTCCGGCAGGCGGTGCCCTGCCAGCGAAAACAGGACGCCCGCGGCAACGGCGACAACAAGCGGATTTTTAACAATGGCGGCAATCAGGGAGGATTCAATCCCGGCCCTGTTTATTCTCCCTGCCCGCCCCAATCGCATCAGGACGCTGGCCAGGGGAACCAGAAGAACAAGATCAATGGTCAAAACCAGAGCGAGCGGAACAGCTATCCAGCTCCCGGCCAGAGCCGACAACAAGGGGATTCCCAAAAAGCCGATATTACCATAGGTCCCGGCGAGACCGATCAATGCCGATTGCGAAAAATTACGGCCGAACGCCAGCCGGGCAATATAGGTGCAAGTCCCAAATGCCAGCAAGGCCGCGCCGGCATAACCAAGCAAAAAGCGCAAGCTCTGAACCATCTCGGCCGGGCTCCCGGCCAATTTGCTGAACAGCAGGGCC
>JAJRYE010000060.1 GCA_024275895.1 Alphaproteobacteria bacterium
GCCGAATGGCATTGATGGGACCGGAACAGGCGGCCAGCGTTCTATGGCAGGTCAAGCGGCAGAATCTCGAACGCGACGGGATCGCGTATACAAAGGCCGATGAGGAAGCGCTCAAGGCGCCGATTATTGCCGAATATGAAGCCTTTCAGGACGCCTATAATTTTGCCGCTAATCTCTGGATCGACGGCGTCATTGAGCCATGCGAAACCCGCGAGGTGATGGGGCTGATGCTCGATCTGGCGGCGCGGGTGCCGGATCCGGAAACGCGCTTCGGCGTCTACCGGTTTTGAGCCGCGGGGGGGTGATCCAGAATGGCATTGCAAAAAGTTTTGATTGCGAACCGGGGCGAAATAGCCTGCCGCATCGCGCGCACAGCCCGCGAGCTTGGGCTCGATATTGCCGGGGTCCATTCGAGCGCCGATCGGGCTTCGCGTCATGTCCGCGAAATCGGCAATTCCTATCTTATCGGTGGCGCGAGTGCCGAGCAAAGCTATCTCAATATTGACGCGATTATCAAAGCCGCCAAGGAGGCGGGCGCCGATGCGGTCCATCCCGGTTTCGGTTTTCTCTCCGAGAGCCCGGAATTTGCCCGCCGTCTCGAGGCCGAAGGTCTGATTTTTATTGGACCGACTCCGGCAACGCTTGAACAGCTCGGCGACAAGGGCGAGGCCAAGGCTCTGGCGCTCTCGCTTAAGATCCCTGTTATCCCCGGCTCAGAGAGGGCATTTTCTTCAGTCGAAGATATTACCATTGAGGCCGAGAAAATCGGTGTACCGGTTCTGCTCAAGGCGGTTGCGGGTGGCGGTGGCCGCGGTCAGAGGATTGTGCGCGACCTCAAGTCTATTTCTGATGAAGCCGAGGCTGCCATGCGGGAGGCCCGGGCCGGCTTCGGCGACAGCGCCATCATTGTCGAAAAGCTGATCGAAGGGCCGCGCCATATCGAAATCCAGATCGCCGGCGACGGCAAGGGCGAGGTCATTCATCTTTTCGAGCGCGATTGCTCATTGCAGCGGCGCCGTCAGAAGGTGATCGAGGAAGCCCCCGCACAGAATCTCACCCGCAAGTTTCTCGACCGGATCGCGCGCGACGCCGTGGCGCTGGCCAAGGCGCTTGACTACCGCGGTGTCGGCACGATGGAATTTCTCGTCAAGGGCAATGACTACTGGTTTCTCGAGGCCAATCCGCGCATTCAGGTAGAGCATCCGGTGACGGAGGCTGTGACCGGTGTTGATATAGTGGAGCTACAACTCAGAATTGCCAGCGGCGAGGGGCTGGGCCTGAAACAATCCCGGATCAAGCTTCAGGGTCACGCTATCGAGGCCCGCATTTATGCCGAGGATCCGGCGCAGAATTTTGCCCCCTCAACCGGCATCATCGACCATATTGTATTGCCCGAAACCGCCCGTCTTGAGGTTGGTGTCGGGGAGGGGGACGCGATTACCTCCCATTACGATCCGATGATTGCCAAGGTCATTGTCCACAAGGCACACCGGACCCACGCCATCAAGGCGCTCCAGGACGCGCTTCAGGTGGCGAGCATTTCGGGCGTCGCAACCAATATCGAATTCTTGCGGAGAATCCTTGCCCGCGAGGATGTCTGGCTCGGCAAGGTCTCGACCGAGCTTCTCGACGGCGCGATGGAGGGCCTGATATCTTCTGAGCCACCAGCGCTTGAATTGATTGCCGCCGCCGCCGCCATCTGGACGCTGAATGGCCGCCCCCAGGAAAGCGACGATATGTGGATGCGGGAAAGCTTCACCGGCTGGCGGCTGGGCACGGGGCGTTTTGAGCCTTCGCCGGTTGCACTCCTTCGCCTTAGTGCCGGCGGGCGCGATCTCGGTGTTCGTATTTCGGGCATGGCGGACGGCGAGCGGTTCGTGGTTGCGGTCGAGGAGGATCAGACCGAAATCGCCCTTCACAGCATTGACGGCGATGACTGGCTGGTGCGTCATGGCGGCACAGAATTCCGCCTCACCGCTCGGGTCGGCAATTCCGACATCACGCTGATGAGCGCGCGCGGTAGCGCCATATTCCAGGTTGCCTCTGAAATGGATGCTATGGCGGGATCTGCCGAGGCTGATGGTCATCTCTATTCGCCCTTGATGGGGCAGATCGTCAAAGTTGTGGTCGAGGCGGGCGCCTCAATTTCCACCGGCGA
>JAJRYE010000061.1:5000-11376 GCA_024275895.1 Alphaproteobacteria bacterium
TCTCATCTGGCAACCGGGCGCGGGAAATGACAGCTTTTTAACCCGAATGAACATCTTCAAACGGATTCTGGCACAAAGTCCAATCGCTCGAAACAAGGATTTAGGGTATAGATATAATTCAGATTCACCCTCGTATATTGACTTTACACCCGAAGGGCGGCAATTTGCAGATATTATGGGGAAGAACACTTCTGCAAAATGACCACAATTGTGACACGGACAAGGCTATAAACACCTCGACGCCTTTGAATGAAGCCTTTGAATAACGGCAATTTTGCCTGTGGGAATATCAAGGACCAGATGCGCTTGAGAATCAGCAACAAAACAAACCCCCGTCAGACAGGCCAGGTCTGGTCCGGACATCCGCCGAGAATGGAGGAACCCTGCAGGACGGCGCAAACCCACAAGAACAGGTGGCTGGTGGCCACCGGTCTGACCGGGCTTCTTGGCATTGGCGCCCTTTCGGGCGTCTTGTTGCTGAGCCCGGAACCGCAGGATCATTCCCTGATGACAAAACCCCTTGCCAAAACCGGCACCCCCCTGACGGCGGCGCAAAACCCGCGCCGGACCCCCCTCAAAACCGCTGAAATCTCGGCAAAAAGCTCCGCAAAGGCTTCGGTGACCGGTCTGCGCAAAAGCACCGACCCGGTTTCCGGCGACGGCAAACAGGCAATGTTGAAAATACCGCAAGGCCCCGGGGTCGGGAATACCACCTCCCGTCTCGGGACGAAACCGGCTCTCAGCATCAGACTGACGGATCATTCAGGTGAGCCCTCCATCACCGGCACCGGGAAACTTGCAACCGCAAACCGCTCCCCAAGCGATCTGGCGGCATCCGCGTCTTTGAAACCGCAGAGCCATGGCGATCTGATTTCGGCCCTGAAGCAGACAGCCCCCTCCCCTGCCACGACCAGCCGCGCCAAATCCGCCGGCCCCCGCCGTCCCGCTGGCGGCAGATTACCGCCGGCCTCCGGGCCTTCGGGCGAAACCGAAGATGTCCGGCTGATCGTCGGCCGCGGCGATACGCTTTACGGCCTGCTGACCGACAAGGGCATCAGCCCTCAGGACGCCACCAGTATCATCCGTGAACTCAGACCCGTATTCTCGCCCAGGAATCTGAAAAAGGGCCATATTCTGGCTATGACCTTGCGCCGCGACCCGGCAACCGGAACAACCCGCCCGCAACGCATGGAAATTAAAACCGCAAGCGCAACCGGCTATATCGTCGAGATGAATAAAAACGGCGAATATGAGCGCGTTGGAAAAACAGCGGCGATTACCGGTATTGCCCGTTTGACGCCGCCGGCCGGGAGAAAAAAATCCCCCCTCTACAACCGCGCCCGGGCGCAGATTCAGTCCTCTTTCTATCAATCCGCGCTGGCGCAGAACCTGCCCCCCGCCATCGTCAACAAAATGACCGGCATTTTATCCTATGATGTCGATTTCCAGCGTGAGGTGAACCGCGGCGATGTCTTTGAGGTTTTGTACTCGGACAAGCAATCGGGCGGCAAGAGCGTCCTTTACGCCGAGCTTGTCACCAACCGGAAAAAACATGCCTTCTACCGCTTCAAATCCCCCGACGGGATGATCAATTATTACAACAAGGATGGCGAGAGCGCACAAAAAACCTTCATGCGCACCCCCATTAACGGCGCCCGCATCACCTCGCGTTTCGGCCGCCGCAAGCATCCCATACTGGGCTACACCAAAATGCATACCGGCATCGATTTCGGCGTCGCCAGGGGAACGCCGATCTACGCCGCCGCGGCCGGAAAAATTCAAAAAGCCGGATGGGCCGGCGGTTATGGCAAATATGTCCGCATCCAGCACAGCAAAAAACTCACCACCGCCTATGCCCATATGAGCCGGATTGCCAGAGGCATCCGTCCCGGCCGGACCATATCCCAGGGGCAGATTATCGGCTATGTCGGCTCCACCGGGCGCTCGACGGGGCCGCATCTGCATTATGAGATCCGCGTCAGCGGCAAGCTGGTCAATCCCATGCGCTATAAACTGGCCAACAAAACCAAAAAACTCCGCCGCCAGTGGCTGGCCCTGTTCAAGAAAGAAAAATCCCGCATCGACCGGCTGCGCAAACAGGTCCCGGTCGCAACCAATGTCGCCTCGATCAGCAATTAAAACCGGCGGCCATGGCGCCCCGGAACCGTTATCCCCACAGCGGGCGCTTTTTTACCGGATCGGGCGATTTTGCTGATGAGCACAGACAAAAACAGGCATGTGGTCAAAATCACGGTCCTGCTGATGTCGGTTTTTGGCGGCCTGACGGCTCTTTCCGTTGGCCTCGTGCTCCTGATCTCGGCCTATACCAGCCTGACCGGCACTCGCGAGCTTATGCGAAGCCGGGCCATGCTGACCATTGATGCGCTCGAACGCTCCATCGAACAGCATCTCAATCCCGCTCTTTCCCTGATCCGGCATATCTCCTTGCTGGTTGAAGCCGGCAAGCTTGATCTCACCGACAAGCCATCTTTGATTTCCACCCTGAACGGCTCCTTGTCCGCCGCCCCGCAAATAGACGGCGTAATCGTCTGGTCGCCGTCCATGTCGCAAATCCGCGTTTCACGCACAACCGGCGGCATGCCCGTCACCTTCTCCGATTTCAATCCGCAGGATGACGGCACGGAAGCCTTTTTGAAAACCATCCGCATGCAGGCAAAGCCGGTATGGAATGACCCCTACCGGGTCGAGGGCAACACTTATCTGCTTGTTTTTGCCCCCTTGTTCCGCGACGGCGAGTTTCAGGGCACGATCGGCGCCGGGATTTCCATTCAGGAATTGTCATCCTATGTGGATATGCTGGGAAAGGGGCTGAATTTGACCGCCTTTATCCTCTTTGGCGACAATCATATCCTGGCGCATCCGGTTTTACAGGGCACAAAAAAACGCCGGCTTTACGGTGACAAGACCCCCCTGCTCACCCTGGCCCAGCTTGGCGATCCGGTATTGCTGAAGCTAAAAGGCACAACGCCGCGCCAGTTGCTGAAGAAATACAACTTCAACAGCTACCGCATTCAAAGCGGCAACAGCACCTATCTGGCGCTGCTGCGATCACTTGAGGCTTACGGCAAAACGCCCTGGCGCATCGGCATTTACGGTCATCAGGCCGCGTTGACGGCGGAAATCGCCCGGCTGCGCGTCTCGATCGCAATCGGCGCGCTTCTTCTGGTCATCGCCGTTCTCACGGCCATTATCATGGCGCGGCGAATAGCGGCTCCCATCCGGGAGATCGCCAGCGCGGCGGAGAAAATCGGCAAGCTTGAACTGGCCGCCATCGCACCGCTCAAGCCTTCAAGAATTACCGAGCTGAACAATCAAAGCCACGCCTTCAACCAGATGCTGGAGGGTCTCAAATCCTTTCAGACCTACGTGCCGCAGCGCCTCGTCAAACGCCTGATATCGGAAGGCTCAGTCGATGGCGCCGCCTCGCGCGAGGCCGAACTGACTGTAATGTTCACCGATATTGTCGGCTTTACCGCCTTGTCCGAGCGCCTCTCTCCGGCCGATACCGCCGCTATGCTCAACACTCATTTCGAGCTCATCAATGGCTGCATTGAAGAAAGCGGCGGCACGCTGGACAAATATATCGGCGATGCCGTCATGGCGTTCTGGGGCGCGCCCGAACGTCAGGACGATCATGCCTGCCGCGCCGCCCGCGCCGCCCTTTGCATCGCCAGAGCCCTGGAAAAACAGCCCCCGGATCCCCGCTGGCCGGATTTGCGCATCAAGATCGCCATTCACACCGGCCCGCTCATCGTCGGCAATATCGGCGCCAAATCACGCATGAACTACACCATTATCGGCGACACGGTGAACACCTGCGCCCGCATCGAGAAACTGTGCGGCCAGCTTGATAACGGCGCAGGTGTCAATATCCTGCTCAGCGGCGAAACCGCAAATCTCGTCAAGGACGCCTATGAGGTTTCACGGGTTGGCGAATTTTTCGTCAAGGGACGCAGCCAACCCGTGAACCTGTGGCGTCTTGGCACAAGGCGAAGCGCAGATCAGACCGCCGCGCCCGCCGGCTGATCATTAAACAGCAACACGCTGTCTTCGGCGCGAATGCGGACATGATCCCCGTCATGGATAACCCCGGACAAAATCTGCTCCGCCAGCGGGTCCTGCACCTGTTTCTGGATCACGCGTTTCAGGGGCCGGGCGCCAAAGGCCGGATCATAGCCCTTGTTTGCCAGCCATTCACGCGCTGAATCATCCAGTTCAACCACGATATTGCGCTCATCGAGCAGTTTTTGCAGCCGGGCAAACTGGATATCGACAATCGCCGCCATCTGGTCGCGTTTGAGACGGTGGAACAATATGATCTCATCAACCCGGTTGAGGAATTCAGGGCGGAAAGAGGCCCGCACCACCTGCATAACCTCCTCGCGCACCGCTTCGGATTCCTCGCCCTCCTTCTGGTTGACCAGATATTCAGCCCCCATATTCGAGGTCATGATAATCAGCGTATTGCGAAAATCGACCGTGCGGCCCTGCCCGTCCGTCAAACGCCCGTCATCAAGCACCTGCAAAAGGACGTTGAAGACATCCGGATGCGCCTTTTCGATCTCGTCAAACAGCACCACCTGATAGGGCCGGCGCCGTACCGCCTCGGTGAGCGCGCCGCCTTCTTCATAGCCGACATAACCCGGCGGCGCGCCGATCAGCCGCGCCACCGAATGCTTCTCCATATATTCCGACATATCCATGCGCACGATGGCCTGCTCATCGTCAAACAGGAAATCAGCCAGCGTCTTGGTCAGCTCCGTCTTGCCGACCCCGGTGGGGCCGAGGAACATGAATGAGCCAATCGGCCGGTTGGGGTCCTGCAAACCCGCCCGCGCCCGGCGCACCGCCGTGGAGACGGCCCTGACCGCCTCATCCTGGCCGATCACGCGTTTTGCGAGCTCAGTTTCCATGCGCAGCAGCTTTTCGCGCTCGCCCTGGAGCATCTTGTCCACCGGAATGCCCGTCCAGCGCGCCACAACCTGGGCCACATGGTCCTCACTGACCGCCTCTTCGACCATCAGATCCACCTCGCCCACATCCTCGGCCGCCTTGAGCCTGGCCTCCAGATCGGGGATCACGCCATAGGAAAGCTCGCCCGCCCGCGCCAGATCGCCGCCGCGTTCGGCCTGCTCCAGTTCAAGACGCGCCTTTTCAAGCTGTTCCTTGATCTTTTGCGCCCCCGAAAGCTTGTCCTTTTCGGCCTCCCAGCGCCTCGTCAGCGCCGCCGATTGCTCTTCCAGATCCGCCAACTCCTTTTGCAGCTTCTCAAGCCGCTCCTTCGAGGCGCTGTCGCTCTCCTTCTTTAAAGCCTCACGTTCGATCTTGAGCTGGATGATGCGCCGGTCAAGTTCGTCCAGCGCCTCGGGCTTGCTGTCCACCTGCATGCGCAGACGCGAGGCCGCCTCATCCACCAGATCAATCGCCTTGTCGGGCAAGAACCGGTCGGTGATATAGCGATGCGAGAGATTGGCCGCCGCCACGATGGCGCTGTCGGTTATCCGCACCCCGTGATGCAGCTCGTATTTTTCCTTCAGGCCCCGCAGGATCGAGATCGTATCCTCAACCGAAGGCTCGGCAACAAACACCGGCTGGAAACGCCGCGCCAGAGCGGCATCCTTTTCCACATGCTTGCGGTACTCATCCAGCGTGGTGGCGCCGATGCAGTGCAACTCACCGCGCGCCAGCGCCGGTTTGAGCAGATTAGAAGCGTCCATCGCCCCTTCGGACTTGCCCGCACCCACAAGGGTGTGCATTTCATCAATAAACAGGATGATCTGGCCTTCAGAAGCCGTCACCTCGTTCAGCACCGCCTTGAGGCGTTCCTCAAACTCGCCGCGATATTTGGCCCCGGCAATCAGCGAGCCCATGTCGAGCGAGAGCAGTTTCTTGCTTTTCAGCGATTCCGGCACATCGCCATTAACGATACGCAGCGCCATCCCTTCGATAATCGCCGTCTTGCCAACGCCCGGCTCGCCGATCAGCACCGGATTGTTCTTGGTGCGCCGTGAGAGCACCTGGATGGTGCGGCGGATTTCCTCATCGCGCCCGATCACCGGATCAAGCTTGCCCTCGCGCGCCGCCTCGGTCAGATCGCGGGCATATTTCTTTAAAGCGTCATACTGGTCCTCGGCGCTGGCGCTGTCGGCCGTGCGCCCCTGCCTGATCTCGTTAATGGCCGCATTGAGTCCCTCCGCCGTGACACCGGCATCCTTGAGAATTTGCGACGCCTCGGATTTCTCCAGCACCAGCGCCAGCAGCAAGCGCTCGGCGGTGACAAAACTGTCGCCCGCCTTCTTGGCGATTTTCTCGGCGGTCTCGAACACCCGCGCCGTCTCGGGCGCCATATAAAGCT
>JAJRYE010000062.1 GCA_024275895.1 Alphaproteobacteria bacterium
AACTTCAACTCCGTCCTTGAACCTGACCCCGGTGATGACTTGGGCCAGAAAATCAAACCCTCGTAATCGTCGCCACTTCTTCTCGGCGCATTGGCCGAGCTTGAACATCATGTGCAGCATTGCCGCCGGTCTGAAGTGCCGGCTGATGCTGTCATCAGCCTTCCAGTCCTGAGCCTTCCAGTCTTGCCTCGTAACCGCGTGTCGCTGCCAGTTGGGTTTTGTTCCATCTCACCAAATGCCACCGACATCGAAGTGCTCAGGTTGCGTTACAAAATAATGGCGTAATTTCAGTGCATTGCGAAAAATTCACCAAATCACCGCAGTCATGAGGTTCAGAGAAAAATGGCCCGGAGATACGAATTTCGGCCGTTTCACGCGGGCGAAAGTGAATGGCCGCCCCGCTTAACCCGTGAAAACAACGGGAAAATTCGGCGGCTGCGGGGGCAGAGAAATATTCCTCGGCAGCAAGTGGCGGTGGGAAGGGGGCTGGGATCAAACGTTCTCTGATTCTGGACGCTTGATTCTGAGGTGTTTCAAACATTTCCATGCTTACCCTGAGGGTAAGTCAAAACACGCCACAACTTGAGCAGACAAGAGGAAATCCAAATACCATCAAATGGATAACTTTCCTGAGTGCGATCTATACAAAATTTCGCACGAACGGCTAATAGGTCACGATGCATGTAAGGAAACCCCAAGCGTGATGTCAGAATAGACAACGCGCGGTGCCTGGGCACGACCTTCCCCCTTCTCAAACCGCACAAGCCCATAACGTTCCATTGTTTTGAGGGTGCGTGAAAGATTTGATTTGGCTCGCCCGGTCTTTTCAGCCAGTTCGCTCATTGAATTCGGGTTTGTTTCAGCAATGATTGCCAGCAGTTCACGGTTGCGGTCTGACAGGATTTTGGCGAAGCTCTCCATGGAGGTGAACCACACTTTCGGCTCATCAGTTGAAGGCTTCAGGTCGCCGTGTGCAATTGACATGGTTCTCTTCTTGAATTCTTCATAAGAAGCAATCCCGACCTTCAGGGTTGTCATGGCAAGGTGCCTTTCTCCTTCAATATATTGTCTACCTGCTCCCAAAAGTCAGCCAGTAATGTTTCGGCATCATGATATTCATAGGGACGCACTGTTTTCAATCTGTGCTTGTGGTCACGTATCATGCTACGCTTGCCTGCCGGGCCCGTTTTAGCCCTGATTGGATGTGCATTATCAAATCCGACAAGCCGCATACCACCTTCTCCGTGGAGTGTCAGACTATAGCTCAGACCGTGCGGCTGCTCCTTGCTGACTGGAACCTGTCTCACGACAAACCTCACGGAAGCTCGGCACCATATCTGACCAGACTGGCTTTCAGATCCTGAAAAATTCGCCAGTGGCGATAAAACGCACGTGCGGAAAACATTGTAATCTGGAGAAAAAATGTGAGTGAGATATAAAAGGTTAACTGGAGAGCCGTCATGTCACGCTTTCTCTCACATATTGTCTGATATGACTTTTGGAAGCAAATTACAAGACCAGAACCGGGTGCATTCATTTTCCTGCACCCGGCCAGATTTTTCCGGCTTATTCAACCTCAGTCATCATCATAATCCCCCTGATCGGCGCGCTGGTGGCAGGCCTTGCAATTGGCCATGGTTCCGGCCTTTTTCATGGCCCGGGGCGAGACTTCGCCGCGGTGCTCGCTTTTGAACCAGCGCAGTTCGGTGATGCGCTGCGGGGGGGTTCCCCAACCATCCCGCCAGATTCTGCGCCCGGCATTTGCGACAAGATAATTTTCGATCTTTTTTGCCGTTTCTGCATCTAAAGAGGCATCCTCGCCAAAGTGATTGTCCAGCTCGGACATCATTTTTTTCCATGATTTGGCAGGTAGAAAGGTCGGCTGAAAGGTCATATGGCAGGCGCTGCATTCCTTTTGCACCAGCTTGTCGCGCACCGGCGGAACCCGTTCATTCTCGCTGGCAAAGGCTTGTATGGTACCCAGTGCAAGCAGGCTGACGGCAAAAAAAGAAGTTGTCGAGAATATGGTTGTTTTTTTCATTTTAATCTCCTTGGGTTGCAGTTACTGACTCATCATGAAGGTAAGAAAATCACCCTTCTCCACCGGCGTGCATTCGCGGCCAAGCACGGATTTGCAGTTGCGGCGGAACCATTTGGCGACTTTTTTCGGGTCTGTGTAGCGATCGGGGGTTTTTGACAGTGCCATGGGGGCGATTACCTTGCCGGCACGGGTTTTGCCGCTATTTTTCGGCGAAGCCCCGTGGCAGGCGGTGCATGATGGTGTATCGGGCTTGCCTCCCGTAAAGCGGCTGGAAAACAGCTTGCTGCCACGCAAGGAAGAAAACTCCACCCCGCCGGCCTGCTTTTTAATCTCGTTCAGGACCGGATTACCCGCCGCCAGCGCTCCACCTGCCGGTGCGATCACCAACGCCAGTATGACAACTGCAAGATACTTGTTTTTTCTCATCTTTTTCTCCTTGATATTATCCCCCGATTATTCGGGAATTGATATTTCCTCATCGGCAAAACGCCCGTTCGCCGCATCTTTGTGACAGGCAAGGCAGTTGCCCTTCGAGCCAATGGCCTTGCGCTTGAAAATTTCTGCCGCTATGTCGCGGTGTCTCTGTTTCCAATAGGGTGATGCGGTTATCTCAAGCGGTTTTTGCGCATCTGTCCTGCGTAATTCATTGGCCGCCTCGCTGTCCCAGCGCTCGCTGGCATATTCGTTCAAAAAAGCGGTGATTTGATCTTTCGTCTCCTTATCCAGAGATGCATCTTCACCAAAATGATCCTCCAGCCCCGCCATGATTTGCCGCCATGAAGACCGCGGCAGTAAGGAAGGGTGATAGGCGATATGGCAATCACCGCACTCACTCGCCCAGGCGGCATTTGCTTTCATCTGGATAAAACCGCTGGCCGGATAATTTGCCATAACCTGGTAGACCGGAGCCGCAATCAGGATAATCAGGGCAAGAATGAGTGGGGCGCGCCAGACAATCGGGCTTTCATCGGTAATACCGGGCACCCGTTCGGCTTTTACATGCTTGCGCCCGGTTATCATCGCCCGCACCAGATTCTCGCGGCTCAGGATTGATTCCATAATGACCCCGGCCAAATGAGCCCCGATCATCGCCAGCAGTAAGAAGGCCAGAATTTCGTGGATATTCCGGGCAGTCTTCCCGCTTTGATAATTAACAAATGCCGCCAGAGCCCCTTCATTTTCCTGCCCGCCCAGCACGATAAAGCCGGAAACGCCCAGAGCGGTGAGAACGCCGAGCAGGGCAAAAACCATCAGCGCCCCGGCCGGGTTATGGCCAATATAACGCCCCGCCTTGCCTTTCAGGGTTTCGCGCAGATGTTCCGCCACTTGCCCCGGGGTAAAGAAAAAGCTGGCAAAACGGGCATAATATGAGCCGGCAAAGCCCCAGATGACCCGGAAGATCAGCAAAACGCCGATGCCGATGCCAGCCGCCACATGAAGATCAAGCCACTGCTCGGCGGCAAGAAATCCGGTAATGGTGGCCGTGGCCACGAGCAGGACCAGCGACCAGTGAAACAGCCGCAGAGCAATGTCCCAGACTTTCACTCCGGCCAGATTGGTGCTGCCCGCGGCCATAGCTGTTTTTTCACCGGACGCCATGGATCAGTTCTTTCTTTTGACCCTGATGATTTTGCCGCTTACCGGATGAAGGTAGATTTCCACTTTCATGCCGTTTTTGTCAAAAGCGTAGATTTCGTAATAGCCGTCATCGCGCTTGATGCGGCGCACGTCATAACCCATCTGGGCAACTTTGGCTCCGGCCTCGTCCGGGCTCATCCATCCGGTAGTGCCGGAGCCGTAATATTTGCCGTTATCATCGCTTTTATAGTTTTTGCCATAATTGTAATTCTTCTTGGCGCCGTAAGCGTCTCCGGGCCCGTAAGAGCCGCCATTTCTATCATCGCCGCTGGCGAATACGGGGACGGCAAGGGCCAGGGAAAGGGCCGAAACCGTCAGGATAAGTGCTTTTTTCATTTGTCTGTCTCCAGTTGATTGCTGATCGCTTCAGTTGCGATGAGGCCAACATAGACAGGTGGCAATGACAAAGTGCTGATGCGGTTTTTCAGCTTTTTGTCATCTTGCGTGCTATATTCTGCACCCCATGGAAAAAAGACGTTTTTATACCCCCCTCGGCACCATATTGCTTGGCGCGGCGTTCCTGATCCTGTCACCACATGATCCGGCCAGCTCCGATGACAAGCGCTATAAAAATTATGGCAGCCGACATGACAAGGTTTACAAATACCGCCGCTCGCGCAATATCCTCTCATTCGAGAAAATCCTGAAACTCGCCCGCCCCCATATAAAGGGCGAGATCATTGAGATCGAATTTGAATATGAGGACGGCATACCGGCCTATGAGTTCAAATATATTGACCCTCAGGGCCGGGTGATGGAGATGTACGTAGATGCGCGAAACGGCAAAATTCTCAAACACGAAATGGATGATTAATGCGCATCCTGCTGGTTGAAGATGATCCCAGAATAACCCGCGATGTCAGCGAAACCCTCGCTAATGCCGGTTATGTAATCGAGTATGAGAGCAATGGCGAGGAGGCGTGGTACCTTGGCGATGTCAATGATTATGCCGCAATCATCCTTGATCTTGGCCTGCCGGGCATGGACGGTCTTTCAATCCTGAAGAAATGGCGTGAAAACAATCGCAAATTTCCGGTTCTGGTGCTGACGGCGCGCGGCAACTGGAGCGAGCGGGTGGAGGGAATTGACGCAGGTGCCGATGATTATCTTCCCAAGCCCTTCGAGATGGATGAATTGCTGGCCCGGCTGCGCGCCATTATCCGCCGTTCCGCCGGCCATGCCAGCCCGGCGATTGTCGTTGGCGATGTAAAACTTGATCCCCGGCAGATGCGCGTTACCGTCCGGGGGGTTCCAAAGACATTGACGCCGCAGGAATACCGCCTGTTATCCTATCTCATGCATCATAGCGACCGGGTTGTCCCGCAGCAGGAACTGGCCGAGCATCTGCAAGGCGAATATGACCAGCGCGAATCAAATGCTGTCGAGGTGCTTGTCGGGCGGCTGCGGCGCAAGCTGGGGGCCGGACTTATCGAGACGCGGCGCGGCTTTGGCTATATGATCGCCCGGCAGGCAGATGAAGCGCCGTCATGAGGGCGCACTCGCTCAAAACAAGATTGCTGGTGATCGGGACGATTGTCCTGATAATAGCGCTGGGGCTTACCGGCTTCGGCCTTACGCTTCTGTTTGACCGCCATGTGGAACGGCGGGTGAGCGCCGAGCTTGATACCTATCTGGCTCAAATCGCCTCGCGGCTGAGCTTTGATGAAACCGGCAAGCCGCATCTTGGCGGCAAGCTGGCGGATCCGCGCTTTGAAAAAATCTATGGCGGTCTTTACTGGCAGGTCAATAACGAGACGGCGGGGCTTTCCGCCTCCTCCAGATCATTATGGGATACACGGCTGAAACTCCCCGTGGATATTCCGGGCTTTGGCAAGGTTCATGTCCATACCACCACCGGGCCGCAAAATTCTTCGGTTCTCATTCACGAACGGCGTCTGCGGTTCAAATCTCCGGCAGGCGAGCAGATCGCCCGGCTGATAGTGGCGATTGACCGGGCCGAACTGGACAGGATGAGCGCTGATTTTGCCTCTGATGTTGCGATAGCCCTGCTTGCTTTATGTATTTTTCTGTTGCTGGCCGGCTGGGCGCAGATCAGTTTTGGCCTTGGTCCCCTGACACTCATTCGTAAAAATATCGCCGCGATCCGCACGGGAAAAACCTCACGAATCCCCCTCGATCTGCCTGCCGAGGTCCTGCCGCTGGCAAAAGAGGTCAACGATCTGCTGCGGGCGCAAGAGGCGGCGATTGAAAACGCAAAACATCGCGCCAGTGATCTGGCGCATGGCTTCAAGACGCCCCTTACTGCCTTAAAAAGTGACATCAGACGCCTGCGCGACAAGGGCGAGCATAATATTGCCGATGATATTGAAGCCACATCCTTGCTGATGCAAAGGCAGATCGACCGGGAACTGACAAAAGCGCGGTTGCGCAATATCAAAAACATGCCGGCAACCCGTATTCTCCCCCTGATCGAGGGTATCATCGCCACCTTGCAGCGCACGCCTGAGGGGGAAGGCAAATCATTTGAAATTGAATGTGATCCGGATATTCAGGTTCTGGCCGACAAGGATGATGTTGCCGAAATACTGGGCAACCTGATTGAAAACGCCGTCAAACATGCCGCCGACCGGATTGCCGTCAAGGTCAATGCCAGAGTCCGGGACGTCATGTTCACAATCGATGATGATGGCGGAGGAATTTCAGATTCCCAGCGCCGCATGGCCGTAAAACGCGGTGTTCGCCTCGATAGCTCCATAGTCGGCAGCGGCCTCGGCCTTGCTATCGTCAAGGATGTTCTTGAGGCCTATGGGCAGCATCTGGAACTGGAAACATCACCACTGGGCGGTCTTAAGGCAGCTTTTCAACTTCCACAGGCCGCCGGTCGCTGAAGAGAAATTCCATCTTGATATTTGTCAAAGAGCCGGCAGGATCATTATGCTTGATAGAATGGGTGTGCGGGTGTCTTTTGCTCACACGCTGTTTTAACAGGGGTTTTCATGATTACCGCAATGTGGCATCATTTACCCTGAGGTGGAAAGATTAATGAGCGTATTTCGGGGGCATATCAGGAGACTGGCATTGGCGCTATCGCTGTTTGCGATAGTGTTTCAGGCGCTTGTTCCGCTTGCCCAGGCGGTCCCGTTTGATCGCGGCGAGGATTCCCCGTTTGATTCGCTGGTTATCTGTACCGCCTGGGGGCTCAAGGTCATCAAGCTCACCACCGGTGAAGAACCGCCAATTGATGAAACCACGCCGGATAAATGCCCGGTCTGCTCGGTTGTCAGTCTGACCGTTGCCGTGCCGGTTGCCGATGTTTCGGCTCCGCCTTATCTGCTTTTCGGCAAAGAACATCTTCTGCCGCGCGCGAGCTTTGAGGCGCCCTATCTCGTTGTTATCCACAAATCAGCAATACGCGCCCCCCCGGCAAGCCGGGGCTGAAACGCTCACCCTCCATCATCTGACCCTGGAATGCACAGGCTGTCTCGCGGATTCCGCGTGAATTACAGCCCTTTGCACGGGTTATCCGGTTCGCGTCTTGCAGCGTAAGCTGCGCGGTGTTCCACGAGGGGAAAGTGCGCCAAGCCCAAGGCAACGACACTAAAATCACTAAATTATCAATATGTTAACAGAGTATGGGGGTGAATCCATGAAAGGATATCTGCTTGCAACCACCGGTGTGGCTGGCTGCCTGCTGGCGGGAGCTTTGACATCAACACCGGCAATGGCCGAATGGGATGATAATATCACCATTCTGGACACGGTTGTCGTTACAACCTCACGCAGTGAAGAAACACTCAAAGAGGCGACAAGTTCGGTTTCGATAATCAACCAGAAGGAAATAGAGAAGGTCAAATTTGTCGATGGGTTGAAAGAACTGCTGCCGCGCATTCCTGGCGTCTCCATGGTCAGGAATTTGCGTTTTCCTTTCGGCGGCAAGAATATCACGGTCAATCTGCGTGACGGGATGAATATGCGTCCGTTTGGCAAGGGAACCACCGGTACGCTGAATGAGGTCAATCCGTGGGATATTGAGCGGGTCGAGATTGTTCGCGGGCCTGCTTCGGCCCTTTTTGGCTCTCACGCCACTGGCGGGGTTATCAATATCATCACCAAGAAACCGCCAAAGGAGCCGGAATACCGGATCTGGGCCGAGGGCGGCTCATGGGGGCGCAAGCGAACCGGTGCTTCTGCTGGCGGCACGGTTGGCCCTGTGGGGTATTTTTTCGATGCCAATATACTGGATATAAACGGCTGGCAGGACCGCACCGGCAAAAAGGACAAATCGGTCAGCGGGAAAATACTCTGGGAAATCATGCCCGGTTCGAACCTGACCCTGCGGGCTGAATATCTGGACAGTTTTGCCGAGCAGGCGGGAAGTTTGACGCAGGCGCAATATAACGCCAACTGGCGCCAGGCGGATAATTACGTTTCTTATACCGACGAGCAATTTGCAACATTATCTGGGACATTTGAAAGTAATCTTGGTGAAAAATCGAACATCAAGGTTTCATATTCCCTGCGTAAAGCCTGGTACAGTGGGGTTCCATCATGGTCCGGCGATTTGACCGACAATGTTTATCTCGACAATAATTTCAGCGCCAAATATGAGACCGGTTTTGATTTTCTTGATTCAAAACTGATCCTTGGCACCGATCTGCAGCATTCTGATGTCAACGAAAAATCATATAATGGACTCACTGCATCAACCGGAGTGGCCAAGCATTGGGACTTGCTGGCCAAGGTTGGCTCGCCTTTTGGCCAGTTTCAGTTTTCTCCTGTAAGCTGGATGCGCTTCACGCTGGGGGGGCGCTTCGACTATATCAAATATTCCGGCACGGATCTGTTTGGAACCAAGGGTACGATCAAATCGGAATACAAGCATTTCAGCAAAAAGGCCGGGGTGAATTTTACCCTTAATCCGAGCAATAATCTGTGGTTCAGCTATGGTGAAGGCTTCATGGTCCCGAGCCGTTCACGGTTATTTACCAGCGAAGCGGTAATGAGATTTGGGAGGCCAAGCGGTTATAATTCTGATCCCAACCTCAAACCTGAAATTTCCAAGAACTTTGAGGTCGGGCTTCGCGGCTCAGCCTTTAAAGGGATATTCGGCTATGATTTCAGCATTTATCATACCGATATTCGCGATACGGTCGTTGCGATCGATACCGGCTTGACGGGCACGCTTGCGGACCGGAAATATGTCAATGCCGGCAAGGTAAGAGGCAAGGGCATTGAAGCCACCTTCTCGCTCAAACCGTTTGAATTCCTGCGCTTTGACACCGCTTACACCTATGCCCATAACAAATATGTCAAGTTTGTCGATTCCGGCGTTGATTATTCTGGCAATATGCTCAGTTCATCACCGCTGCACCATCTGAATGCCCGGGTGACGATCACCCCTGTCAAGAGGCTGGAGGCGGAGCTCGAGTGGGATATGATCTCGGCTTACCACACTCATACCGACAATTCGGTTGATCCCGATGGCAAATACAAACGCCCCGATCTTTTTAATCTCAGGATCGGTTATGAAACGGAATCGGGAATTTCCCTCTGGGGCAAGGTAAGCAATCTTACAAATGTCAAATATCCCTCGCGGGTATCCTACAGCACGTGGAGCGCAACCCGGAAGTTTACCTCCGGCGAGCCAAGAACATTTTCTGTTGGCGGCAAGCTTCAGTTCTAGATCAACCAACCGCAAATGCACAGGCAGCAGGGATATAAATCTCGCTCCCCTGCTATCGCAATTTGCGGTTGGTCCCGCCTGTAAAACAAGCTTCTCTGGAGGAGCCATATGAAACGCATTCTCGTATTTACCGCCTGCATGGGCCTTGGGGGTCTTGCAACAGCTCATTTTGCATCGGCAAATCCGGCCAGGACAAAGATGCCAATGGTGCATGAAAAAATGGCCATGAAACATTCCGGCATGGATATGAAACACGGTGGCAAACCCGCTCGCGCCGGGCGTTGCACCCCCATGATACGGGATTATTACTGGCTCGATTATTCCCGGGGCATGGGTATGGGGCGGCGTATGCGGGTTCTGCATTTTAAACATAACGGTTTTCCGCCAAAACCTTCTGCAAACATGCGCTGGGGTGGCGGTATGAGAATGGGCAGCCCCATGCCCGAAAAGAAACCCGCCGCTCAATCTCCAGTTGCGGCGGGCGGCCGGGATGCATCTTCGCGGTCCATGGCAGGGGGCAGGCGCATGGCCATGCGCCCAAACGCCCATGGCCGTGATGATGCCCCGGCCAATGCCGCTTTCTGGCTGGAAACTCCCGATAAGGACATTCATCGTATTGATGCCCAAACGCCCGGCAAGATGAGTTTCCCGGCTCCTCAATGGGGTTTGCACAAGGTCTTCGCCTATCTCGATGGCGGCGTCAAGGCAGATGTCAGACGCAAGCATTTTGCCTTCTACAGTTTTTACTCCCACGGCGATAAGGCCGTTGAAAAACAGCCTCCCGTTCTCGATGGCAATGGCTATTGGGAGGGAAAGCCAGAATTTCAACTGACACGTATCTATGCCGATGGCCGGCAGCGTTACTCAACGCAAACCGGTCAGCAGGCAAAGTTCAGAATTTCCCTGCATGGCAAGCCGCTCAAAGGGGTTTGCGTGGTCATGATGACACAAAAAGGCTGGCGCAACGCCAGAACAACCGATGAAAACGGCGAGGTTTCATTCTTCATCATCAAGGAGGCTGAAACCGCGGGCGGCAGGGAAAGCCGCAGACGATCCGCAAAATATCTCGTTGTCGCCCGCCACATGGAAGCCTATGCCGGCGAGATTGATGGCAAGCGATATGCCGATACGCGCTATCTGGCCACTATGGGCCTCAGGGTGCGCCCCTCCCAGCTTGAATGGGAGAGCAAGAGCATGGCCTTTTTGATGGCCGGTTTTACCGTCGTTGCCGCAGGTGCGGCAATTGCCATTCGCCGCCACCGCAGACGGGCGGCAAATAATACAAAAGGGGCATAATAATGGACGTTCAACGTCTTCGTCTCATTGTGCAGTCGATCGCCTTCATCCTGCTGATTTATGGTGGCTTGTTTGCCATTGATCTGGGCAACCGTCTGCCGACTTTTGCCTGCGCTTATGTACCCGATAACGGCGGCGGCTGTTTTCTGGTCGGTTTTCAGCATATGCTCTCGCGCCCCCTGCCGCAATTCATGGGCGAGCAGGGGATACGCCTGCTGAAAGCCATCGGCATTTTTGCGCTGTGGGCAGTGGTTATCAACAAGGCATGGTGCGGCTGGATTTGTCCGTTTGGCCTGTTGCAGGATTTGCTCACAAAGCTGCGTACATGGCTCTCGATCGACCTGTCGCGGTTTTCATGGATTGCCCACAAGCGCTATAAATCAGTAAAATATATCCTGCTGGCACTGCTGATCCTCATCCCGCTGGGAATAGGCAACGGGCTGATCTCGCGTGACTGGACGGCGCCGTTTTGCCAGATGTGTCCGGCGCGTCCCATCCTGCCGTTGTTTCAGGGCGATGTCAGCGAGTTCATGATTGATTTTACTTCCATCCCCACCATGCTGCTCACTGGCGCGGCAATTATTCTGGTCGGGTTGATGTTCACCACCGCTTTCGTAAAAAGGCGCTTTTTATGCTCCTATTGCCCGATGCTGGCATTTCTTTCCCTGTTCGACAAGGTGGGGCTGTTTTCACTCAAGAAATACGGCGATCTGTGCACCCGATGCGGCAATTGCTTTCGTGCCTGCCCAATGGAAATCCGCGAAATCGAGGAAGAAAAAAGCATCAAGAATCTGGTAACGCAGGATTGCATCTTGTGTCTGCGCTGTGTCGAGGCCTGCCCGGAGAATCAGGCGCTTGAGGCCCGCTTTGCCGGGTTCGCCTTCATGAAGGCCGATGCAAAGGCTTTTCTCAATCGCCAGCATGGCTCCCCCGCAAAACCAAAACCAACTCCAGCCCAAAAGAAAAAAAACAAGTGATGGATAATAACGTCAATTCCAGACCGGCAGCCATGGCCGGGGGCGAGAAAAAACTGACCCGCAAGGAGCGCATCATCAACAAGGTGCGGCTGCATCTTTCCATGTCGGTGCGCGAGATTTTCGAAAAAATGGAGGAGGATGAAACAAGGCCCCGCTCCATGGCTTATTTTGACAATATCCTTGCCAAATTCATGCATGAAGGCAAGGGGGTCATCAAGGCGCGCGCGGGCCAAAAGGTGATCGGCACTTACTGCGTGTTCGTGCCCGAAGAGATTATCTATGCCGCCGGTGGCTATCCGGTACGGCTTTGCGCCGGGTCGCATGATTCGGCTGAAGTGGGCGAGGATTTCCTGCCCGATGTCGCCTGCCCGATGGTGAAGTCGGAAATGGGCTTTGCCGCCATGCCGATCCTGGAATTTTACCAGCAATGCGACATGGTGGCCCTGCCCGCCAGCTGTCACTGGAAGCTGAAAATGGGCGAGATGCTGGAGCCTTTCGACGATGTGCACATGCTCGATGTGCCGCGCGTGAAGGAAGCGGAGCGGGCGCGGGTCTACTGGCTTGATGAAGTCAAACGCTTTCAGGCCAGAGTGGAGAAAATCACCGGTAAACGCATCCGCCGCAAGCAGCTGCGCGAAGCCATCGGCATGATCCAGCGCGCCCAGCGCGAGGTGCACCGCTTTCAGGAATTGCGCAAGCACAGCCCTGCCGTGGTGCTCGGGCGTGATGCGCTGGAGGTTCTGAATGCTTACTTTTACGATGAAGCCGAGCCTTGGACCGGGGCGCTGTCCGAGCTCAATGACGAGCTTGAGGCGCGCATCGAACAGGGCATTCACGTTGCCCCGCCGCGCGCCACCCGTATCATGCTTACCGGCTCGCCGATGGTGTTTCCCAACTGGAAAGTGCCGTTCATCATCGAGGATCTGGGCGGTATTATTGTCGCGGACGAGTTTTGCACCTCGCAGCGCTATCTCTCCGACATGGTCAGTGTCGATGAGGGTACCATGGGCGATATGTTGCACGCCATTGCCGATCGCTATGTGCTGCCCTGCGCCTGCCCGACCTTTTCCAACACCATTGAACGGCGCGACCGCATCGCCCGACTGGTGGATGATTATCAGGTCGAAGGGGTCATCTATCATGTGCTGAAGGGCTGTCATCCCTTTGATATTGAACTCAAAATTATTGAAAACCTGTTGCAGGAAAAAGGCGTGCCGATGCTCAAGATCGAGACCGATTACAGCCCCGAGGATGTCGAGCAGCTCCGTACCCGCATTGAAGCCTTTCAGGAAACCCTGAGCGGCAGACGTTAAACAAGGATCAGATTGAATGACATATTTTGCAGGTATCGATATCGGCTCGGCGACCACCAAAGTGGCGATTGTGACCGAGGATGACATTATAGGCCACAAGGTCACCACCACCGGGGTTCATATCGAGGAGACCTCGGTCGGGATACTGAACCAGATACTGGATGAGCAGAACCTTACCATGGATGAGCTGAAAGGCGTGACCACGACCGGTTATGGCCGCCGTCTGGTGAGTTTTGCCACCTCGACCATTTCGGAGATTACCGCCAATGTCAAGGGTGCGGTCTGGTACGGCCACCGGGCCGGGGTGAAGGTGCGCACCATTGTCAATATTGGCGGCCAGGATTCAAAGGTGATCGCGCTGGATGATAACGGGGTAACCAAGAACTTTTCCATGAATGACAAATGCGCCGCCGGGACCGGGCGCTTTTTGGAAACCCTGTCGCGCATTCTGGAACTCAACCTTGCCGATATTGGCGATGTGGCGCTTCAGGCCGATGTTCCCATCCGCATCAATTCCACCTGCACGGTTTTTGCCGAATCTGAAATCATCTCGCTGCTGGCGCGCGGCAAGAAACATTCGGAAATCATCGCCGGGGCGCATTATGCCATTGCCAAACGTCTGGCGCGCATGGCGCGGCGGGTGGGGGTCGTGGAGGAAGTATTCTTCGATGGCGGCCCGGCGCTCAACAAGGGGCTGGTCAAAGCCGTCGAGGATGAAATGGCGGTGGAGCTTTACGTGCCGCCCGCCGTACCACAGGTGACAACGGCTGTTGGTGCGGCGCTGATTGCCCGTGATGAGTATCTCACCGGCAAAACCATTATCGAGCCCAAAAAACTGGCCAAACGCGATTATGGAGCTTTACAAGCATGTCCGACCTGCCCGCAATAGAACAGCAGCTGTCCTTGCTGGCAGCCTTTAACTCCGAATATATCGGGGTTCTGGCCATGGGAGTTTTTTATGGCCTGACCCTGTGCAGTTTTTCGTGCCTGCCGATGCTGACCCCTTATCTTTTTGCCACGGCGGGGAGCGGCGGCGGCTTCATGCCGGCCTTTAATCTCACCGCCATATTCATCATGGCGCGGGTGGTGACATATTCAATACTGGGAGCGGCAGCGGGCGCTCTGGGGTCGCTGCTGCTGGGCTGGCTCGATGAGGGAGTATTTCTTCCTCTTGCCGGGGTAACCGTTATTGCCATTGGCGGCCTAGTCATGTTCAGGAGACGCAAGGGCTGCGAGCGCCAGCGCCGCTCCTCTCATGCGCCGGGCTGGCGGCGGACATCGCATATGGTGGGGCTTGGCATGGCGACATCGCTCATGCCGTGCATGCCGCTGAGCGCCATTTTAATGTTGGCGGCCTCACGCGGTTCCCTCCTGCAGGGGGCAGTGCTGGGGCTGTTGTTCGGCATCGGGGCGGCAGCTTCGCCGCTTTATTATCTGGGCGGGGCCACCGGTTGGCTGGCCACGCGCATCCGTGCCGAAATTCCAAAATATTCACACTGGCTGCAAAAACTCAGCGGGCTGATTCTGGCCCTGTTCGGTTTGCGGCTGGTTTTGAGCTAGAGCTTTTCCGGAAAAGTGCGAAGCGGTTTTCCGATAAGAAATGCGACAAAACAAAGACCTGGAGCATGGTCTTGATTCAATCAAAACCGGAACCGCTCCAGAGGGTAACATGGAGGAAAGAAAAATGAATACCAGCTATTTGAACAGGCTTCTGGCCGCAAGCCTCTGCGTCTTGTCGTTATCTTCGTGGGGGGCTGTGGCCGGTGACGGGCCGAGGATTGTTTTTGAACTCAACAATGCCCGCCAGGCCGGGGATAATTGCCGATTGAGTTTTGTCATCCAGAACAAGATGCCCGCGGCGGTCGAGGCGCTGTCTCTGGAAATTGTCCTGTTTGACAAGCAAGGCACGGTTGACCGGTTTTTGAAACTTAAGGCCGGCGCCCTGCCCATGGGCAAGATGCGGGTCAAGCAATTTGACCTGAAAGGTCGCAATTGCGCCGATATATCAAAAATTCTCATCAATGAAATTGCCGAATGCAAGGGCAAAGAGTTGAGCCCTGCGATTTGCGGCAGCAGATTATCGATCAGCAGCAACACCCCTATTAAACTGCAATTATAGATCAACGGACGAGTAACATCATGGCAAATGAAACAACAGCAATACCGGCAACATCTGATGCAGCCCCCGTTATCGCCGCGCCTCAACCGGCAGACGCCGTCGCCGCGCCTGTGCCGGCGGGAAATCTTGCACCCGCCGCCTCCCAATCGGCAGATCAGGCATCGGCAATGGACAGCCTGTCATCCTTTCTTGACGGCACGCCCCTGGAACCTGCGGCGGAGCTGTTGCAGGCCGGTGGGCCGGTCGTTGCCATTTTGATTGGCCTGTCGGTTTTTGCCATGACCATCATATTTGTCAAACTGCTGCAGTTCTGGCGGCTCGGTGCCGGGCGCCACCGCCATGTCCACCGGGCAATCAGCTTGTGGCTGGCAGGCGATCAGGCACAGGCCTATGAGATGCTTCGCTATCGCAAAAGCGCCATCTCCCATACTGTTGCCCATGCCATGCGCGGCCTGAAAAATCTGCACGCCCGGAACGGCCATGTGCGCGAGGATGTCGAACGGGTGGCGGTTGAGCAGATCAAAAAACTCAAATCCGGTCTCAGGGGGCTCGAAGCGGTGGTGCAGATTGCGCCCTTGCTGGGGCTGTTTGGCACGGTGATAGGTATGATCGGCGCCTTCCAGGCTTTGCAATCAGCCGGTTCCCAGGCCGATCCGGCGGTGCTGGCCGGCGGGATATGGGTGGCGCTGCTAACCACGGCGGTGGGGCTTGCCGTGGCTATACCGGTGTCTTTTATCCTGTACTGGTTTGAAAGCATTATCGAACATGAACGCCTGACCATGGAATCGGCGCTCACCAGCCTGTTTACCGGGCGCATTACCGAGCATGAGCCTGAAGCGGCAAGTGCGGATAATATCACCGGGATAAGGCCCATAGCCAATGCAGGTTGATACCCCCATCACACCGCGGCGGCGGATGAGCATGACACCCCTGATTGATGTGGTGTTTTTGTTGCTGATCTTTTTCATGCTGGCCTCAACCTTCATGAAATATACCCGTATCGACATCACCGGCTCAACGCCCGGGCGGGCGGGCCATGGCGTTCAGGGGGCAATATATCTGCGAATTCACGAGGGCGGGCATGTTGATCTTAACGCAAAGCCGCTGGAGCTTTCCGCGCTGGTTGCAGCGATTGATGCTTATGCGGACAGGCCGGATGCCCGGATTATCGTGCGCCCCATGGGCAACACCAGTGTCCAGGATGTCGTGCGCGTACTCGATGTGGTGCGCCGCTCAAAAATCCGCCGGTTGATAATGGCGCAATAGGAGCCGGTATAATGCGCATTAAGGTCACCCCGCCCAAAAAACCCGAAGACAACATCCTGCCGTTGATAAATATCGTGTTCCTGATGCTGATTTTCTTTCTGGTGGCCGCGACATTAAAACCTTTCGCCGAGCTTGACGTTACACCGGCAGAAGCTATCGGCGGAATACAAACCGACAATCCGCCCGATACAGTGCTGGTGGATGCGGCGGGAAAAATTTTATATGAAGGCGCGATCGTCACCACCGGGGAGTTGACCGAACGACTTGCAATTCGCCTTGGACAGGGCGATATGCCACGGCTGAAAATCCTTCCCGACAAGGCGCTCCCTGCTCAAAGGCTGCTTGATGTTCTGGCGGCGGCAACGGCGGCAGGAGCGCGTCATGTCTCGCTGATTGCCGCCCGGAGCGCACCGCAATGATAATGCGCATTCCAGAATGGGGGCTGGCTTTTATAATGGCCATTATCGCCCATATGGCCATGGCTGTCGGCCTTGGCGGCAAACAAGAGGTGCTGATCGAACGCGGCCCCGGTGATGGTGCCCCTCTCATTGTCGGTTCGCTGGTGAATTCATTCTCCGGCGATGTCGAGACTGAAGAGGCAACCGAGGCGGATGCGGTTACCGAAACCGGGGAGATGGCGGAAACTGAAGATATATCTGAAGCCGAAGAGGTTCCCGAAACGCCTGAAACAGAGCCAGTAAGAGAAACCGCAACGGCTCCGGAGACACCAGAAATCCGCGAAATACCTCCCGTTCAGGAAAGCCGGCCGCTTGAAGAGAACCGGGAAATTCATGATGCCGGGCCGGTAAGGACATCCCGGGACCTCAAGACGGCTATGGTAACACAAAAGCTGGCCGCGAATATCATCCGTCCCGATGAATTGAGCGTACCTGAAGCTGAAGAATTGCCTGAGCCATCTCTCAATGCCGTTTTGCCGTCACCGCCGCAGGAGGTGAGCGAAGTGGTTCACCAGACAGCCGTGATGGAAGAAACCCGCAAGCCGGAAATCAGGCCGATCCCGGTTAAAAAGAAATTTGAAAAGAAAAAGCCAGCCAAAAAGAAAATCGTAAAGAAGAAAGCTGCAAAGAAAAAAATTATAAAGAAAAAACGTATGGCTAAAGGCGCCAGAGCCGATTCCAGGCGTGGCGGCTCTGGTGGTCATGGCCGTGCGGGCGGCGGCGGCAAGGGGTTGGGCGGGCGCGCCATGATGTCCAGCTATCAAGGACGGGTTGTGGCTCATTTGCGCCGTTACAAATTTTATCCCAAAGAGGCAAGACGGCGCGGTATCAGGGGGCTGGTGCGGGTCAAATTCACAATCAATTCCGCGGGCCGGGTTATCAGCTCCCGGCTTGTCTCCGGTTCCGGCTCACCCGTTCTCGACAGCGGCGCCCATGCAACAATTCGCCGCGCCAATCCATTCCCTTCATTCCCGAAGGGGCTTGGCAGAAAACGGATGACCTTCATCGTGCCGATCAGCTTCAACACCCGCTAGATGGATGCAGAATATATGGAAAAAATAACCAGGACGGAGAGTTCGGCCGAAGCGCCGCCGGACCGGCCTGCCCGGCGCATATCGGGGTCTTTGCGAGTGTTGATGATGAGCGTCCTGCCATTGGCGTTTCTGGCGCTTTCGGTGATCGGCTATCGCGAAATTACAAAGCCTCAAACAGGAGTGAAAGGTAATGGAGAGCAAGCCGGGCAGCGCAAGGGACCGTGGGGGCCGCGTTATGGCCGCAGCCAGGCATCAGCGGGGCGGGAAAGCAAAAAGCCGGTTGCCGTTGCCGCAAAAACCATACGCCTTGCCAGCTATACGCCGCGGTTTGATCTTTTCGGGCAGGTCATAGCTTCTCATCGCGTGGCAATGGGGCTGGCGGTTTCGGGACGAATTGTCAAGGTCAATCCCCGGTTGCGGGAAGGTGCGCGGGTGCAAAAGGGCGAGTTTCTGGTGGCGGTGGATGATTTTCCCTATCGGGCAAATCTGGAAGAGATCCGTTCAAACCGGG
>JAJRYE010000005.1 GCA_024275895.1 Alphaproteobacteria bacterium
AGTTACATACTGGATTGAGGAGGCCAGTATGTATGGTTAAGCCCTATTCGATTGATTTGCGCGAACGCGCTGTTAAAGCTGTTATAGACGGGGAGCCGACCAGAGCTGTTGCTGAACGGTTTGGGGTTGCAGTATCTTCTGTAGTAAAATGGCATCAGCGGTTTCGCAAAACCGGCAGTGTTGCACCGGGCAAGATGGGTGGACATCGCAAACCGATTCTTGAACCTCATCGTGACCTTATTCTTGGTCAGATCGAACACACGCCCCATCTAACGGTGCGCGGGTTGAAAGCAATCCTTGCCGAACGAGGAATTATGGTATCGCGTCATGCGGTTTGGACCTTCCTGCGCAAGGAAGGGCTGAGCTTTAAAAAAAACGCTATTTGGTCTTGAGCAAGAACGCGATGATGTTGCCCGCAAACGGCGGCGCTGGAAGTCATTCATGGGTAAACTGGACCCGCATCGGCTGGTATTCATTGACGAAACATGGATTAAAACCAATATGACCCCACTTCGTGGTTGGGGCAAAAGGGGTAAACGTTTGCGGGGATTTGCCCCCCATGGCCACTGGAATACCATGACCTTCATCGCGGCCCTTCGTTGTGATGAGCTGACAGCTCCATGTGTTTTGGATGGCCCCGTCAATGCCCGCTCGTTTCAGGCTTATGTTAACCAGTTCCTTGTCCCGACACTACGCTCAGGAGATATCGTAATCATGGATAATCTGGGTTCACACAAGTCAAAAATTGTTCGTGATGCCATCAAACAAGCCGGAGCAAGATTGTGGTTCCTGCCACCATATTCCCCAGACCTGAACCCCATTGAGCAGACTTTTGCCAAAATTAAACACTGGATGCGCATGGCCCAGAAAAGGACAATCGATGAAGCCTGGAAACAGGTCGGGCAGATCGTCGGTTCAATTGCCGCAACCGAATGCGCAAACTATCTTCAAAATTCAGGATACGCTTCAATTAAAACATGACAGACCCTAGCGGCGAACCGGGAAGATATCCCGGAAAAACTCAGCCCGGGGCGAATCCGGCCGCCTGGAGCCCCGAGAGGACAAATTGCACCGCCAGAGCGCCAAGAATGACGCCGAATATCCGCGTGACCACCTTGATGCCTGAATCGCCGACAAAACGCTCAAACGGCCCGGCGAGACGAAACAGCACATAGGTTATGGCCAAAACCGCCAGCATCACCGCCAGAATCACCGCCTGAGAAGCAAAATCGCCCTGATGCTGCCCCATGAGAAGAATGATCGAAGCGGCGGCTCCGGGCCCGGCGATCAGCGGCGTTGCCAGCGGAAAGATGGCGATATCTCCCGCCCCCGGCTCAAAATGGCTGGTGTCGGCGCTTTCCGAGGCATTCTTGTTGCGCCGCTCGGTGCGTTTTTCAAACAGCATCTCGACCGCAATCAAAAACAGCATGATCCCGCCCGCAATCTGAAAAGCCGGCAGGGTTATCCCCATGAGGGAAAGCAGATGCTTGCCCGCAAGTGCAAACAATATCAGGATGACAGCGGCGATAAAACAGGCCTGAAAGGCAATCTTGCACCGTACCGCGCCCTTGGCCCCGGCGGTGAGCGAGACAAATATCGGCGTCAAGCCAATCGGGTCGATCACCACGAACAAGGTGACAAAAACCGGCAGGAGGATATCGGCATACGGCATTAATACCGGTCCGGTCCAACGGCAAAATCACGCCTTGCCGCCCGTATGGTAATGGAAAAGCCCGCAATCACATCGATCAGCGTTATGATTGTAAGAATAAAAAAGGTCGAGGTCGCCGCTTTCGCCACCAGCAGGAATTCAACCAGACAGAACACAAACAGCAAGGTTGAAAGCGCATGGTCGAAAAGCGAGGATGCGCCGGTATGGGTCGCCTTGAGAATTTCGATAAACAAAAGAAACAGCGACACGACCAGAAAGATATCGCTCAAGCTCAATCGCCAGACCACGCCCGAGACCATGGCAACCTCAAACACCGTCATGTCCCATGTCAAGCTTGAGAAAAACGCGATGGCATTATAGCCGATAACGGCAAAAATCAAAAAAGGGAATTTGGTCAGCATGAGTTTAAGACTCCATATCCGGAGGGCCTGATTCGCCGCTGATTTAAGCACATACCGCCCTGTCTGGACATTTTTTTGTATTCAGCCGGATTTAAAGATAAAACAGGCGCCATGAGCCCCGCACCGGTTTTCAGATTTGCCCCCAGCCCCAACGGCCTGCTTCATCCCGGCCATGCCTTCTCGGCACTGTTTTGCTACAAGAACGCTCAGGCAGCCGGGGGACGGTTCTTGCTGCGGATCGAGGATATCGACCCGGGCCGCTGCAAGCCGCATTTTGAGGCCGCCATATATGAGGATCTGCACTGGCTCGGCCTGGAGTGGGAAGAACCGGTGCGGCGGCAATCGGAGCATATGGATGACTATGCGCACGCTCTGGCGCGCCTTGAGGCCATGGGTGTGCTTTACCCGTGCTTCGCCAGCCGCAGGCAGATCAGCGCCGCGGTCTCGCATCTGTCCTCTCCCCCCCGGGATCCCGACGGCGCGCCGCTTTATCCGGGGCTGGCCAAATCTTTACCGCCCGCCCGGCGCAAGGAGATGATGGCTTCGGGCAAAGCCTGTAATCTGCGTCTGGACATGCCCCGCGCCATCGCCCTTGCGAAAGAAAAAACCGGCGGCGTTATCTCTTTTCATGAACAGGCCGGGGGCCCGAAGGGCGAGCGCGGCGATGTTGCCATCTCACCGCAAATCTGGGGCGATATCATCATCGCCCGCAAGGATGTTCCCACCTCCTATCATTTGAGCGTTGTGGTTGATGATGCGCTCCAGAAGATCAGCCATGTCACCCGCGGCCAGGATCTGTTTTACGCCACCCCTATCCACCGCCTTTTGCAAATTCTGCTGGAGCTGCCGGCCCCCCTTTATCGCCACCACCGGCTGGTGCTTGATAGCGCCGGGCGGCGCCTGTCGAAAAGCGCAAGGGATATCAGCTTAAGAGCCTTGCGCCAGAAGGGATACACGCCGGCCGATATCCAGAAGCAGTGGACGGCCCCCTCAACCCTTTAGCAGAACCTTAATCCCGCTCTGTCATAATCGGTGCTTTATTGCAGCAGGGTTTCTTGATGACAAAAAATACGAAACGGATACGCGAACTTGAATCCCGGATCAAAGAGCTGCAACAAGGCAAATCCGAGGCGATTACCGCCAACAAGATGAAATCGGAACAAATCGCCGCCATCAGCCACGACATCCGCACCTCCATGGGTGCGATCATATCGACATCGGAATTGCTGCTCGGAACCGGGCTTGACGAAACCCAGCGCCGCTATGCGCAAACCGTATTCGGACAGGCGCAGGGCCTGATGGATATCCTCAACCAGATCCTTGATCTGTCCAAACTTGAGGCCGGGCGCTTTGAGCTTGAAAATATCAATTTCAGGCCCGCCGATATCATGAACTCGGTAAGCGATGCCATGCAGACAAGAATCGCGGAAAAAAACCTCAGTCTGAAAATCAGAGTTTCGCAAAACCTGCCCGAATATGTCAATGCCGACCCCACGCAGCTGCGCCGCGCCATGTTCAACCTGGTTGATAACGCGATTAAATTCACGGCTGAAGGCAGCATTACCCTGCATCTTGAGGCAGAGCGCCGGCAGGACAAATGGCTGTTGAAATTTGCCGTGGAGGATACCGGAATAGGTCTGGACCCGGCTGAACAGGCCAGATTATTCACCCCCTACCAGCAGGCCGACACTTCCATCGGGCGCAATTTTGGCGGCACCGGGCTGGGGCTTTCACTGGTGCAAAAAATCGCTGCCCATATGGGCGGCGAGGCCGGGGTCATCTCCCGCAAGCACAAAGGGAGCACCTTCTGGTTCACGGTGCTTTGCCAAGCGGTGCAAGAAAAGGAACCGGCCCTGAACTCCACCCCCCCTGAAACAGCCGATTTGCGGGCGGGCGGTTTTGGCAATGCCAGGGTTCTGGTTGCCGAGGACAACCGCATCAACCGCATGCTGATCACCACCTATCTGGAAAAATTCGGGCTTCAGTTCACAACCGCCGAAAACGGAACCGGGGCTGTGGAAGCCGCCAGCAGGAATTTGTTTGATTTGATCCTTATGGATATCCACATGCCGCAGATGGACGGCATTGAAGCCACCCGCGCCATCCGCAGGCTTGCCCCCCCGCATGGCGAAGTCCCGATCATCGCCCTGACAGCAAACGCAATGCGTGGCGACAGGGAGAAATACATGGCCGCAGGCATGGACGAATATGTCTCAAAACCCATTAATGCCGCCGATCTTTACGGCAAGATCAATGCCCTCATAGCCCGCAAAAAAGACGTTGCCTGATCATTTGGCGGTTTTTTCAAATGCGCGGCCCGTCGCCGGAACCGGCAGGATGACGCCCGGAAACCGGCTCCGTTGCCGCTGGGCCCTGGCGGTCAGCGAAACACCATAAACATCCTTGACCGCCTCGGCGATGATAATGCCGGAAAAAGCCGGCCACAGGGCATAGCCCATGCGCTCCCAAGCCCGCGCCCAGCGCAGCAGGGGACGCCAGCTCAGGGGCGGAATGAACAGGCTCTCGCTCCATTTTTCCGGCACAAACTGCGCATCCCGGAACAGGCGCTGCAACTGCCCGCGGCTGAACGGGCGGCCATGGCCAAAAGGCGTCGTCTCGGCCCGCGCCCATAATCCGCGCCGGTTGGGGACAACCACCAGCAAGCGCCCGCCCGGTTTCAAAACCCGCCAGAACTCACGGCACAGCTCATCAGCCGAGGGCGATGTCTCCAGCCCGTGCACAACCAGAATCCGGTCAATGCAGCAATCGGGCAGGGGAAGCTCGGTTTCCTCGCTCAAAACCGCCCGGTTGGGACCTGACGGCGGCCAGCGCACAACCCCCTGACCTGCCGGCATAAAGGCAAAACTGTTGGCCGAGCGCTCCGCATAACCGCGCATATAAGGCGCGCTATAGCCAAAGCCCAGCAAGGTGCAGCCCTCCATGTCGGGCCAGTGGGCGCGCAGGGACCGCGCCACAAACTGGCGCGCGATGCGGCCAAGAGCCGAGCCATAAAATTCCTTGAGATCAATAACATCCACATGCATGGCATCACTGTAATCAAAATGTGCTAGATATGACAAAATAAAATATCAACAAAACCGGAAAAACCCCGTGACCCATCTGCCCTTGCAAATCCATCTGTTCCCCTGCCGCTCGGACAATTACGGCTATCTTGTCCACGATCCCCTGAGCCGGGAAACCGCCGCCATAGACACGCCCGATGCCGGCGCGGTCCGGGCGGCTCTGGAGGAGAAGGGCTGGAGCCTGAGCCATATCCTCAACACGCATCATCATTTTGATCACGTCGAGGGTAATCTTGCGCTTAAAGAGCAGACAGGCTGCCGGATTATCGGGGCCACAACACAAAGCGAAAAAATCCCCGGCATTGACCGCATGGTTTCCGAGGGCGAGCTGGTGCATATCGGACATCACAGCGCCCGGGTTCTGGAAACCCCCGGTCACACGCTGGGCCATATTATCTATCATTTTGAAAGCACCCATATGCTCTTCAGTGGCGATACGCTGTTTTCCCTCGGCTGCGGGCGTCTGTTTGAAGGCTCGGCGGCGCAAATGTGGAATTCACTGCAAAAGCTTATGCGCCTGCCGCCGCAAACGCAGATTTACTGCGCCCATGAATACACAATCAACAACGCCGAATTTGCCCTTGAACTGGAGCCGGGAAATCTTGCCCTGCAAACCATGAGCGCCAAGGCAAAAGAGCTCCGCCGCGAGGGCCTGCCAACCGTGCCGAGCACTTTGAGGCAGGAGCTGGACGCCAACCCCTTTTTCCGCCCCGGCAGCGCCGAAATCCGCCGCAAAATCAAAATGCCCGATGCCGCAAACGAAGCGGTTTTTGCCGAGATTCGCCGCCTGAAAGATCAGTTCTGAGCCAAAACCAGATCCCTCGCCGCCCAGAGTGCCCCCAGCGTAATCGCCACGCAGGCGAGCCCGCTCACCCATGTCAGCTCGCCAAGCCCCGCCGCGACCAGAACCAGCGCCGAGAGCAGGGGCGCGCCATAGGACGCCGCCCCCAAAACCTGGATATCGCCGTGCTTGACGCCGTAATCCCAGGCATAAAACGCCGCCCCCAGCGGCCCCAGCCCCAGCAAAACAACCGCCAGCCATTGCGCCGCACCCTGCGGCCAGATTGTTTTTTCCAGCGCCAGATGGGCGAGCGCGGCAAAAGCCGACGCGGCCAGGCAAAACACTGTAACGACATCGGTGCTCGCCCGGCGGAAATAGCGCGAAACAACCGAATACCCCGCCCATATGAAAGCGCAGAGCAGGGCAGCGCCATACCCGGCGGCATATTGGGCTGAAAAGAAGACCCCCTTGCCACCGCTGAGGATCAATGCCGCACCAAAAAACCCCAGCAAACCGCCCAGAACATGATGCAGGCGCAGTTTTTCACCCGGAAGCAGAGCAGAAAAAATGATAATCAGCATCGGCCACAGATAAGCGATCAGTGAAACCTCAAGCGGCGGCGCCAGCCTGATGGCGGTAAAATAAAAAAAATGATAGGCGAACAGCCCGGCGCATCCCAGAGCATAAACCCGCCAGTCCTGTGACAATGCGCGCCGCGCCGCGCCCGGGCGCAAAGCCCAGCTTGCCGCCCCGATACCGCCGCTAATGGCAAAGCACATGGATGCAAGCTGCAATGGCGGAACCTGGCCGCTCGAGGCGCTTAGAAACGCCAGCAGCGACCACATCAGAACGGCGGAAAATCCGACCAGAGTTGCGCGTGGTTTATTCATGCCACCAATCTGGACGCAGATGATCTTTATGGCAAGGCGCAGGGATCAGATCGCCAGCGCCATATCGCAGCCATGCTCTTCCCTTGCAGGATTGACGAACTCGTTTCGCAACTCCGGTTTGCCGTAAATAAAGCCCTGAAGAAAATCCACCCCCCACTCGCGCAGCATATCCGCGGTGCGCTCATCGGTTACCCATTCCGCCACGGTCTCAAGCTCGAAATTCCTTGCCAGATCAATCAATGTGCGAGTGAAAAACTGGTCATCCTTGCTTTCCGACAGTTTTTCAATAAAACCGCCATCAAGTTTGACCATGTCAACCTCAAGCATTTTCAAATTGTGGAAGGAGGTATATCCGGCACCAAAATCATCGATCGCCACCTTGCAGCCCATATCGCGCACCTGACTGATAAAGCCGCTGGTTTCCTCAATATTTTGCAGCGCCGCCGTTTCGGTAATCTCGACAATCAGGCGCTTCGCCCGGGTCTGGTCCACGCCGATACTGGCGGCAAGCAAGGCCATCCAGTTGGGGCATGTCGTTGTCAGCGGCGAGATGTTCAAGGAGAGGCGAAGATCAGAATCCGCAGCCAATGCCCGGGCCGCCATCTCCAGCATCCGGTGATCGATCAGCCGGATCAACCCGAGTTGTTCGGCAAGCGGGATCAAGGGCCCTCCCGAAACAATCTCTCCATTGGCGTTTTCCAGCCGCAGCAGGCATTCATAAAAAGCCGTCCCGCCGCTGCGCGCATCCACAACTGGTTGAAACGCCGGAATAACTCGGCGGTTATTGAGAGCCGCGACGATATCATCAGCAAATCCCATATTGCGCTTGTGGCGCTGGCAGCGTTCATCCGAGCGTTCAAAAATTATAAAATTGTCAACATGGCGGCTTTTGGATTTGTCCAGCGCCGCCTCGGCGCAGTTCATGGCCGTGCGGGCATCTTCTGCATGGCGCGGCATGATGACCGCCCCCATGGAAGCCGTGGCCGAAACCGGTCCAGCCTTGGTTAAAATAACCGATTCGCGAACCGATTCCATCAGGCGTTCTCCGGCAACCTCCAGTTCCCGCGCCGTACAACCATTGAGAACAAGCCCGAATTTGTTGCCGCCATAACGGCCGATGGAATCGCCGTTTCTCAGATTACGCTTCAAGCGCTCCGCTACGCCGGCAATAACGTCATCACCCACATGATATCCAAAAGCCTGATTGATATGGGCAAGATTATCGACACAAGCGAGAACCATCACCGCGGTTTTCCGCTCTCTGGCCGCATTCTCCAGCGCTGTTTCAATCGCATCAATCAATCTCTCCCGGTTCAATACTCCGGTTTGCTGATCGTAATGGCTCAAATAGGTCAGTTCTTGCACATGCTCATGACGCGTATTGTTGCGGCGCACCAGCCCAACCGCCCGGATTGCACCGCCGCTCTCATCGGCATACCAGCGCCCCGTATCCTCAATCCACAAGGTTTCACCGCTCAGGGTCTTTGAGCCGGCAATCGCATATTCGATCTGATATGCAATCCCCTCACCCGCATCATAATCCTTTGAGTTCACAATCTCATCATAGCGGTTGATTGTGCTTTCATCCTGAAGCAGCGCTGCATATTCACGTCCGCTGCCGATGCGGCTGCCGGCACCAAGATTGAAAAACCGGGCCGCATCACCGCTCCATCTCAGGGTATCATCCGCAAGCGACCATTCATATGCCAGGCAATCCGCAGCGCTCAGTATCTGGTCAAGGCCGGTCTGCATCCGTGCCCCCTGATCCGTAACGGTTCTTGCGCGCTGATCTGGCCGGGCAGAATCCCCATCCTCCAGATCCCTTCCGGTTTCTTGATTCTTGTTCATTTTCGACCCCTGTTTTCATGTCTGAAAAGGACACGAATTTTCTTGCTTGAGTTGGCCTCATATTCATTTTGTCCTATATCATCATAAAAACCTTAAAGAATTGGAACTTGTCCAATTCAGGAGCCGGGCTATCGGACCACCAGCCCTCGCCAAACCGCCGCTTTTATTGTTTGGTTAATCAGTTCTGCAGATTCTGGCCGCGTTCTTGCTGCATTTCTTCTCAACGTCCCGAAAAGAGACAAAGAAGATAAAAGATGCGCATTCCGTCAAAGCCAACCGTAATCAGGAAAATACACCGGACCGGAAAGAACAACGCCGGACCCGGCGGCGGGGCCCTGTCAAGCACATCAAAAACGCCCGAATCCCGCCGCCAAAATACCGACCAGAATCCGAACACGCATATCACGCTTAAAAACCCGGACAAAGCGCCACCCAAGCCGGGGCTGGCCCGCTGGCGCCATTCGGCCCCGTTCATCTCCCAGTTCATGGCGCAAATGCGCATTGGGCGCAGATTGCCCTCGGAGCGTCCCGAAGCGGAACAGGTTAACCGGCGCTATCAGACCACATCGCGGCTGAAACAACAAAGCGAGAAAGACGCTTCCACAGTAAGGAATTCCCGGATAGTCTGATCCGGTAAATTCAAGGGAGAGCAAGACGTGAAAAGCGATATCGAGATTGCCCGGGGCGCCACAATCAAACCCATACAGGAAATCGGCGCCCAACTGGGCATCGAGAACACGGCCCTTGAACCTTATGGCCATTACAAGGCTAAAATCGATCTTGAATATATAGACAGCCTCAAAGACCGCCCCGACGGCAAGCTCATACTCGTCACCGCCATGACGCCGACCCCGGCGGGCGAGGGCAAGACAACCACTACGGTCGGTCTTGGCGACGGCATGCGGCGGCTGGGGAAGAAAACCGCCATCTGCCTGCGCGAGCCCTCGCTTGGCCCCTGTTTTGGCATGAAAGGCGGCGCGGCGGGCGGCGGCTTTGCCCAGATTATCCCCATGGAGGATATCAACCTGCATTTTACCGGCGATTTTCACGCCATCAGCGCCGCCCATAATCTGCTCTCGGCCATGATCGACAACCATATCTACTGGGGCAATGCCCTGCAGCTTGACGCGCGCCGCGTGAGCTGGAAGCGGGTTGTGGACATGAACGACCGGGCGCTTCGCGATATTGTCGCCTCCCTGGGCGGCGTCGCCAACGGGTTTCCGCGCCAGACCGGTTTTGATATCACCGTGGCCTCTGAAATCATGGCCATCTTGTGCCTCTCCGTCAGCCTGCCCGACCTTGAAAGGCGCATCCGGCGCATTATCGTGGGGCAAAGCGTGGACCGCCAGAATGTCACCGCCGAACAGATCAAGGCAGCAGGCTCCATGACCGTGCTGTTGCGCGATGCGCTCAAACCCAATCTTGTCCAGTCGCTGGAGCAGACCCCCGCCTTTGTCCATGGCGGCCCCTTCGCCAATATCGCCCATGGCTGCAATTCGCTCATCGCAACCAAAACCGCGTTGAAACTCAGCGATTACGTTATCACCGAAGCCGGTTTCGGGGCCGATCTGGGGGCAGAGAAATTCTTTGACATCAAATGCCGCAAGGGCAATCTCAAACCCGACGCCGCCGTGATCGTCGCCACCATAAAGGCGTTGAAATTCCAGGGCGGCGCCAAGGTGAAGGAACTTGCCCAGCCCGATATGGGCGCCCTGCAAAAGGGGCTGGAAAACCTTGGCCAGCATATCCGCAATATGGGCCAGTTCGGCGTTCCGGTTCTGGTCGCCACCAACCGTTATTCTTCCGACTCCGATGAGGAAGTTGCCGCTGTGGCAAAATATTGCGAGAGCTTCGGCGTTACCGCCCATGAATGCAACCATTGGGCCAAGGGCGGCGAGGGCACGCTCTTGCTGGCTGAAGATGTCATCCAGATTGTCGATTCCGGCGCCGGGCAGTTTCGAACGCTTTACGACGACAAAATGCAGTTATGGGACAAGGCGAGGCATATCGCCCGCACCATTTATCAGGCTGATGATATCATCGGCGATAAAAAAGTCCGGGCTCAGTTTGAAGCCTTTCAGGCGCAAGGCTTCGGCCATCTGCCAATCTGCATGGCGAAAACCCAGTATTCCTTCTCAACCGATCCGTTCTTGAAGGGCGCACCAACCCATCATGTCACCCCGATCCGCGAGGTGCGCCTTGCCGCCGGGGCCGGTTTCCTGGTCGCGATATGCGGCGATATCATGACCATGCCCGGCCTGCCGCGCCATCCGGCGGCGGAACAGATCGATATTGATGAAAACGGCGAAACGGTAGGGCTTTTTTAATAACGCGCAGGCTTGAACCGACCGAGTTTAATCGGCGCTGGCCCGCGCCTTGGCGCGCTGTTTTTCGCTGGTGGTTTTCAACTGTCCGCAGGCCGCCATGATATCGCGGCCGCGCGGGCTTCTCACCGGGCTTGCATAGCCTGCCCTGTTGACGATTTCGGCAAAACGCTCGATCTGCTCCCAGTCGGAACACTCATAAGGCGCACCTTCCCAGGCATTAAACGGAATCAGGTTGATTTTGGCCGGAATGCCCTTGAGCAATTGCACCAGCGCCCTGGCGTCTTTGAGAGAATCATTCACGCCCTTGAGCATGACATATTCAAAGGTTATGCGCCTGGCATTGCTCAAACCAGGATATTTACGGCACGCCGCCATGAGCAGGGAAATGGGATATTTTTTATTCAGCGGCACCAGCTTGTTGCGAACCTCATCGCTCGCCCCGTGCAGGGATATGGCCAGCATGACCCCCGTTTCAGCGCCGCAACGTTCGATCATCGGCACCACCCCGGCGGTGGAAAGGGTGATGCGCCGTTTGGAGATCGAGAGCCCCTCACCATCGGCGATGATGTCAATGGCGTTTTTGATCTGGTCAAAATTATATAACGGCTCGCCCATTCCCATCAAAACGATATTGGTAATGCGCCGGTCGGGCCCCGCCGGCCATTCCTCAAGCGCATCGCGGGCAATCAGAATCTGGCTGACGATCTCCTCCGCACTCAAATTACGCACCAGGTTTTGTGTTCCCGTATGGCAGAATGTGCAGTTTAAAGTACAGCCCACCTGACAGGATATACATAAAGTGCCGCGGTTTTCTTCCGGAATATAAACCGTTTCAGCCTCCGCCGCGCGCATCTCGCCTTCCCTGAGCGGAAAACGAAGCAGCCATTTGATCGTGCCGTCGGCGGAAACCTGCCGGCTGGCAATTTGCGGCCTTGCCAGGAAAAATTTTTGCGCCAGCTCGCAGCGCAGGCCAAGAGCGATATTGCTCATGGCGGAAAATTCCGTTGCGCCCCGGCCGTAAATCCAGCGCCAGATCTGCTGGCTCCGCATTCTGACCTGTCGCGGGGCAATACCTGCCGCCTCCAGTACGCTCCCAAGTTCCTCACGCGTAAGCCCGACAAGCGAAGGCAATCTTGTTTTACTATCCATATTTCAAGGCTGCGCATCCCGTGCCCGGCACCAGAGCGGGGCCGGAAGCTGTGTCTGCCCCCCGGGGGGGAACGCCGGTAATTACCTGCACTCTTCCTGCAACTGTTTCAAGGCCGCCGTTATCCCTTTGAGCGAGTAGGTATCGGTTGTTTTGGTGCCGCGCCGCGACATGCCGGTGACAATCATATCCTTGCCTTTTTTCATCGCCCGGACCATGCGGATTTCCGTTGTATGATGCTCAATCCAGGCACCGTCACCCCTGGTATAAAAATTGAATCTGTCCGGTCCGATAACCGCCCGCGTCACACTGTCCTTCTTGTAGGGGTAACCGGTAATGATGCTGACCTGATTATACAGCTTTTCACCCGGCCAATGCGTGATCATGAAATAAACCGGATCGCGTTTTACATTTTTCGGCCGCATATCGGTCGGCTGCGAGATGACAAAACAGCTTCTTTTGGCGCCTGAACCATTGCTGTAGGCGGCCCAGGCATAATGCTGGCCAAGCAGCGTTGCCGCTGCATTTGCCGATGAAACCGTCACAACGGCAATCAGGGCGACAAGCCCCGATTTCACCATATTCCGAAACATGCCACGTCTCATTTAAGTTTTCCCAAAATCCCTTGATATCCGGTGGATATCTGTAAACACGCACTCAAGCCACCACCGGTATTCTTGACGAGAATAGTTAACAATACGGCAAAAATTTGTACTGTTAACCCCATACTGCACTATGCCTCATCGCTGCGTCGAATAACAGGCGTTCCGTGAATATGCGGCGCAATCTCCTCTACCGGCCCCCTTGATCCGACCGGCGGCGGGGCAAAACGCCCTAGCATCCGCATGCGATCATACATAATAATCGCCCCGGCAACAGCCAGATTCAGGCAAAAGGCCGTCGGGATTTTGACGATATGATCACATTTCTCCAGCATGGACGGGCTGAGGCTGCCACGCTCGGACCCCAATACATATGCCGCCCGCAGCGGATGCCGGAAAGAGGGAAGATCAACGGCCGTCTCAAGAAATTCAATTCCTACCAGCTGACACTGAGAGGGAAGCTGCATTTCCGCAATATTTTTCCAGGCGTAATAGGGCAGATGCCGCGGCGAATTCGAGGTATCCGACAATGGATTTCCAATCGTCCGGTTCGCATCGACCGTAAAAGTGAAGCTGGCGCCAAAAGCATGCGCCGAGCGCATCAGATTTCCCAGATTCATCGGCTTTGAAATCCGCTCGGCGCCAAAGCCGAAATAGCCACGCTGTTTTGCTGTATTCATGGTTCCAAGCTTTACCACAAAAAAAGAGCGGGCCAAAAGACCCGCTCTTCAAAATTTAGGTTATTCGTTGACTTAGAATGCAGTCGCGATACCGACACCGGCAAGAACGCCCTTGCCATTCCAGACGCCCGAATTGGACTGTTTTTCAAAGTTAACGTCAGCTGTCAGCGTCACGCCTGTACCCAGCGAGTAGGTTGCGCCACCGCCAACACGGCGATATTTGACGCCAGCGCGTTTGCCCTGCAAGAAGCCGGCACCAACGGCCCATGGGCCAGTACCGTAAGAAGCCGAAACAACCCAGACCTTGTCGGAAGCGCCTGCGCCACGGTTATCAACACCGTAGTTGCCGCCGATGCTAAAGCCGCCGAAGCCCACTTTTGCGCCAGCATTCCATACCGAACGACGTGCTCCGCCCCAATCGGTTTTGCCTGTCTGATAACCGGCGCCGAATGCGATGCTGACATCATTGAAGGTGTTCTTGTAGTTGGCGGCAGCAGCAAAGATGTTGCTCTGGGCACCAGCAGTACGGAACTGAGCCTGGGAGCCGCCTGTGCCGTTGTTGTTCGGCGTGAAGGAGACACCAGCCTGGAAGCCGGAGATACGCGGTGTGAAGTAGGACACTTTGTTGGCATCGCCATCAAAGTCCTTGCGGCGTGAAGTCGCAACACCAACAGCAGTAACCGACACAAAGCTCGGACCGTCAACGCCAAGAGCGCCGTAGCCGGGGCCGCCAATGGCCAGAACGTCGGAAGCGCCGTCGTCTGCGCCGATGACGAATTTACCGAAGTTGCCCTGCAACCAGATGTAATGCTCATCAATCTGGTCAGCAACGGTCACGCCTTCAAGCTCGACGCGGACGCCGACCTGGATGCCGTTGGCAAGAGTGGTTGTTGCGGTGAACCAGATTTCCGACAGCCACGGAACCAGCATGTCTTTTGCGTCGCCAATTCTGTTGGAGTCCTGATAGAAGAAGCCGCCGAAAGCCGTACCGGAAACGGTCACCTCAAAACCTTCGTCAACGGGTGCCGGCAGCGGAGCCGGCTCAAGGTCGGCAGCCATCACGGAACCGGCGATCAAGCCACCCGCGATAAGAGCTGTTGTGCCCAAAAGCGCTTTTTTCATTTGTCAAATCCTCTCTCTTGAGTTTTCATCTCTCGCGGAAAATCCGCTTGATCTGTGTAATGGCCTGTTGGAATTCCCCCTCGACGGATCATCCCCTCGCAAGCTCATGGGAACCATAATTGTGATTTACACGATAAGATCAAGCACAAAGCAAAGCCCGAAACCCGATTGGCAGGTAGTGTTGCATGAAAAACACAATTTTGCCGCCCCGGAGCAATATTTATTAAATTTTTATTAAAAACCCGCGGCCGGCTCTGGTAAATTCCGCCCTGGCAAATCAGCCCTGCGATCCGTAAAACCGCTATTTTTTACGAAAAAAAAGCTGGTTTGAACCAACGGGTAAGGGCATTTTGAGCCTGATTGATTCCAAAGGCGATTCGAGAACAGGGCGGCAGGACGAGATCATATGGTCAAACTGAACAAAATCTACACACGAACCGGCGATAACGGCACCACCGGACTTGGCGGCGGTCAGAGGGTCGCCAAACACCACGGACGGATCGCGGCCTTCGGAACCATTGATGAAGCCAATGCCGCAATCGGCATGGCGCGGCTTCATACCAAAACCAGCTACCCCGGTCTTGATGCCGTCCTGGCCAGGATACAAAATGACCTGTTCGATGCCGGCGCCGATTTGTGCATGCCGGCAACAAAAGCGCAAAAAACGCAGGATTTGCGCATCAGTCAAAACCAGGTTGACCGCCTTGAGCGCGAAATTGACTATCTCAACGCGGATATTGAGCCCCTCACCTCCTTTGTGCTGCCCGGCGGGTCGGCGGCGGCAAGCGCGCTGCATCTGGCACGCACTATCGTTCGCCGCGCGGAGCGGATCATGGTAAAGTTGAACGCAGACCCGGATGAAAATGTCAGTAATCCGGTGCTGAAATATATCAACCGGCTTTCCGATTTGCTGTTTGTCATGAGCCGTTATGCAAATAATAAGGGCAATAGCGATATTCTGTGGAAACCGGGCGAAAATCTCTAGGACCCGTGGACAATCTTCCCGCTCCTGCCCCCCGCCGCCCTTATCCAAAATCCTGAGGCGGCGGGGAGGAAGATCGGGAAGCCATGAGACAAAATGAAAAGGACAGCCCTTGTTTTTGCCCCTGAAGGATAACAATCCGCTGGTCATTATTTCCTGGCAGTTTGTCACCGCAAGTCTGATTGGCATTAATATGCTCATTTTCATGCTTTTCCAGAGCGGCCTTGTTCTGCCTGTGGCGCAAGCGGCAAATATGAATTACGGCATGATCCCGGCGGTCATTCTTGCTGTTGCCGAGCCTGACCCGCGATTCGCCGCCATCCCGGGGAACCTCACTCTGCTGACCTATATGTTCTTGCATGGCGGCTGGATGCACCTGCTCTCCAATATGGCGTTTCTGTGGGTTTTCGGCGACAATATCGAAGACGCCATGGGGCATTTCAGGTTTTTGATTTTTTATCTTCTGTGCGGCCTTGCCGCCGGCCTGACCTATGCCCTGATGACCCAGAACCAGCAGGCGCCGCTGATTGGCGCCTCCGGTGCGGTTTCGGGAATCATCGGCGCCTATCTGATCCTTCACCCGAAGGTCAAGGTCTGGATTTTGCTGTTCTGGCGCATCCCGGTCAAGATCCCGGCCATGTTCGTTCTCGGCGGCTGGGCGCTTTTGCAGATCATCTCCTTAATGGAAAGTAAAACCGGCGATGTCGCCTGGTGGGCCCATCTGGGCGGGCTGGCGGCGGGGATTATCCTGACCCCCCTTTTCAAACGCTCCGAAGTGGCGCTGTTTGACCGCGACAAGACGCATTGACAGCAGCGATCAAAGCGCTAAAGAATGTAAAAAAGCCAGACGGACGATGCTGCTATACTTTTCAGCACCCAAGATTAAAACCACATAAGTAAAAAGGCAAAGCCGATGAAGCTACTGGTCCCCGTCAAAAGGGTTATCGATTACAAGGTGAATATTCGCGTCGCCAGCGATGGCAGCGGCGTCGAGCTGGCCAATGTCAAGATGTCAATGAACCCGTTTGACGAAATTGCCGTTGAAGAGGCCATCCGGCTCAGGGAAGCGGGTCTGGCGAGCGAAATTATCGCCGTTTCCATCGGCCCGGCCCAGGCGGGCGAGACGATTCGCACCGCCCTGGCCATGGGCGCCGACCGCGGCATTCTGGTTAAATGCGAAGGCAATGTCGAGCCGCTCGGCGTTGCCAAAATCCTGCAAAAAATTGTTGCTGCCGAAGCGCCGGGGCTGGTTATTCTGGGCAAACAGGCGATAGATGATGATTGCAACCAGACCGGGCAGATGCTCGCCGGGCTGCTGGGCTGGGCGCAGGGAACCTTTGCCTCGAAACTTGAGCTTGAAGACGGCGCGCTGAAGCTGACCCGCGAGGTGGATGGCGGTCTGCAAACCCTTTTCCTGACCCTTCCGGCGGTGATCACCACCGATCTGCGCCTCAATGAGCCGCGTTACGCCTCGCTGCCCAATATCATGAAGGCCAAGCGCAAGCCGGTGGATGAAAAAACCCCGCAGGATTACGGTGTTGATACCACCGCGCGTCTGGAGGTTCTGGAAACAAAACAACCCGAAGCCCGCAAGGCCGGTATCATTGTCGAAAACACCGCCGAGCTTGTGGAGCGGCTGAAAAATGAAGCGGGGGTAATCTGATGGCAATCCTGATTCTTGGTGAACATGACAACTCACATCTCAATGAAGCCACGTCGCGGACCTTGAGCGCGGCGCTGGAAATCGGCAATGATGTGGATATCCTTATCGCCGGCGAGGATTGCGCCGCTGTCGCCGGCGCAGCGGCAAAGCTGAACGGCGTCCGCAAGGTTTTGCTGTGCCAGAGCCCGCTTTACGCCCATATGCAGGCGGAAAACATGGCCGCCTTGCTCAGCCCCCTGATGGCGGATTATGAAACCTTTGTCACCGCCGCGACAGCCAATGGCAAAAACATCGCGCCGCGCCTTGCCGCCCTGCTGGATATACAGCAAATCTCCGAAATCACCACTGTTCTGGCCAGAGACACCTTCGAGCGCCCGATCTATGCCGGTAACGCCATCCAGAATGTGCGCTCGGCTCAGGAAAAAAATGTTATCACGATAAGAACAACCGCCTTTGCCCCGGCTGAAGCAGGCGCGGATGCGCCGGTTGAGATTCTGGCGGTGGGCGAGGATACCGGCCTGGCCAGATTTGTCGGCGAAGAGCTCAGCCAGTCGGACCGCCCCGAGCTTTCATCGGCCAAAATCGTCATCTCCGGCGGCCGCGGCATGGGATCGGCGGCAAACTTTGACATGCTGGAGCGCATCGCCGACAAACTGGGCGCCGCCGTTGGCGCCAGCCGCGCCGCGGTGGATGCAGGCTATGTCAGCAATGAATATCAGGTCGGCCAGACAGGGAAAATGGTGGCGCCCGAGCTTTATATAGCCGTTGGCATTTCCGGCGCCATCCAGCATCTGGCGGGCATGAAGGAATCCAGGATAATCGTCGCCATCAACAAGGATGAGGACGCGCCCATTTTCCAGATTGCCGATTACGGGCTGGTGGCGGATTTGTTCACCGTTCTGCCCGAGCTTGAGGAATTGCTGTAAACGGTTACAATTGAAAATCCTGGCAACATTCAAAGAAACACGAAAGTTAAGGCGCAAAAAGATGGAAATTAAAAAAGTCGGCGTGATCGGCGCCGGCCAGATGGGTAACGGCATTACGCATGTCTGCGCCCTGGCCGGTTATGATGTTGCACTCAATGATGTCTCCCTTGAGCGCATTGAAAAGGCCCTTGCCACCATTAACGGCAATCTCAGCCGCCAGTGCTCCTCGGGCAAAATTACACAGGAGCAGCGCGACGCCGCCCTTGAGCGCATCTCCATCGCCGAGAACTTCTCCGATCTTGGCGATGCCGATCTGGTCATCGAAGCGGTGGTGGAAAACGAGGATATCAAGCGCGAGATATACAAGCAGCTTTGCCCGTCCCTGAAACCAAGCGCCCTGCTGGCCTCCAACACCTCCTCAATCTCCATCACCCGGCTGGCGTCGGCCACCGACCGGCCGGAAAACTTCATGGGAATTCACTTCATGAACCCGGTGCCGCTGATGGAACTGGTCGAACTCATTCGCGGCATTGCCACAGAGGCCGAAACCTTTGACGCCGCCAAGGCCTTTGTCCAGAGGCTGGGCAAGACCTATGCAGTCGCCGAGGATTTCCCCGCCTTCATGGTCAACCGCATCATCATGCCGATGATCAATGAGGCCATTTACACCCTTTATGAGGGGGTCGGCACCGTAAAAGCCATCGACACGGCGATGAAACTGGGCGCGCATCATCCCATGGGGCCGCTGGAGCTGGCGGATTTTGTCGGTCTGGATACCTGCCTCGCCATCATGCAGGTGCTTTATGACGGGCTGGCCGATTCCAAATACCGCCCCTGCCCGCTGCTGGTCAAATATGTCGAAGCCGGCTGGCTAGGCCGCAAATCGGGCCGCGGCTTTTACGACTACCGCAGCGACACGCCGGTTCCCACCAGATAAAGTTTATCCTGCTCAACCGGCACCGGCCCTCTCCCCCGCCCGGCCTC
>JAJRYE010000063.1 GCA_024275895.1 Alphaproteobacteria bacterium
AGAAACTCGCCGCCCCAAAGCTGCCCGTCCTCGCCAAGCCCGAGACCATCAAGCGCAATGCCCAATACCGGAGCGCTATCCAGAGGCAAGGCATATTCTGCCATGCAGGCGGCTATATGGGCATGATGATGTTGCACTTTTATCAGCGGCAGATCATCCCTTGCCGCCATCTGCGCACCAAGGGCGCTGGAATGATAGCCCGGATGCATATCAACGCTGATTACTTCAGGTTCAAAATCAAACAAGCGCCGGTAAAGCTCCAGCGCCTTGAGGTATTCGCCGTGTATCGCCGCATCTTCCAGATCGCCGATATGGGCGAAGAGCACTGCCTGTCCCCGCCCGATGAGACAAAAGGTATTTTTAAGCTCCGCCCCCATGGCCAGAATATTGCGTGCATCTGCAAATCCCGGCGGCAGCTTTATCGGCGCGGGCGCAAAGCCGCGGGCGCGGCGCAAAACCCGCATATGCCTGTCAACCACACGGACAACCGAATCATCCAGACGGTTGACGATATCGCGGTCATGCATCAGCCAGTAATCGGCAATCGCCGCCAGATGCACCCGGGCCTCATCATTGGTGATGCATTGCGGTTCATCGCTTCTGTTGCCCGAGGTCATCACCGCCGGCCGGTCCAGCCCCTGCATGAGAAGATGATGCAGCGGTGTATAGGGCAGCATGAAACCAAGCGTATCTTGCCCCGGCGCAACGCCTGCGGCCAGAGGCGGGCGTTGCGGTTTTACGGGCAGGATCACCACCGGGGAGGCGGCATCTTCCAGCCATTGGCGGCTTTTTGCATCAAGCTCCGCGTAACTTTCAATCATCGGCGCATCCACCGCCATCAACGCAAAAGGCTTGTCATAGCGGTGCTTGCGCGCCCGCAGCGTGTTCACAGCCGCATCATTGCCACCGTCACAGGCAAGATGAAAACCGCCGATCCCCTTAACCGCCACAATGAAGCCCTGCCGGATCAGGCGGCTGGCCGCCTCGATCGCATCTTCGCCCGCCTCCGGGGCAATCCCCCCTTCCTCGTCTTCCAGCCACACATGCGGGCCGCAATCGGGGCAGGCATTGGGCTGGGCGTGAAATCGTCGATCGGCCGGATTTTCATACTCCTCCCGGCATGGCGCGCACAGTGTAAACTCCGCCATGGAGGTATGGCCCCGGTCATAGGGAATGGCGCGGATGATGGAAAGGCGCGGCCCGCAATGGGTGCAATTGGTGAAGGGGTAGCGGTAACGCCGGTTTGCCGGGTCCTGAATATCCGCCAGACAATCGGGACAGATCGCGGCATCGGGCACAACACCGGTTTCAATCACCCCTGTTTCCGATTGCAGGATATGAAACCCCCCATTGGGCGGCCCGGTATCAAGCCCGGCGCTCACGACATTGTCAATACGCGCCAGCGGCGGCGCATCGCTTTCAAGCCGGCGTAAAAACGCCTCCAGCCGCCCCGCCTCGCCCCAGACCCGGATGACGACACCGCCGCCATCATTAAGCACATCTCCGCCAAACCCGCATTCGCGCGCCAGACGCCAGACAAAGGGGCGAAATCCCACCCCCTGCACCAGACCGCGCACCCGGATATGGAGGCCCTTATCCATCAATGCACCGTGCAAACCATGCAAGGATCAAAAGAGCGCACTATATGCTGCACCGCAACCGGCTCGCCCTCGCCGGCGCGCAGCTTCGCGCCCACAAGCGCCTGTTCCAGCGCACCGGGCATACCGGAGCCATCACGTGGCGAGAAATTCCAGCTTGTAGGGGCAATGATCTGGTAGTTCAAAATGCAATCATTCCTGATCCGCACCCAGTGGCCAAGCCCGCCCCTCGCCGCTTCGACAAGGCCAAATCCCTCCCCCTCGCGTGGCATGGCTTTTTGTTCGTAAAAGGCCGCGCCGGGGCGCAATTTCTGCGTCCATTGCTCCATTTGGGGCACCATGCGGGCAATCTCCAGCAGCCGCGCCACCACCCGGCTGAAGACATTCGCGCCGCGCCGCGCCACCATGTCTCTTATCAGGGGATGACCATCGGTGATCTGGCGTGCCAATGCGCCAAGCTCGGCCACCTTGCCATCAAACCTTGGCGCCTTGCTCCAGCTATAGCCGTCTTTTGCATCCGCATCGGGAATGGTCGCACCCTCGAACGGATGCTTGGCGCCGTCATCCATCACCAGCCAGCTATGAGCGCCATCCTCGCTGACAAGGTCCTGCGAAAAGGGCAATATGCGCCCGTCCTCAAACACGCCGCCAGCAAAAAGCGGGCCATCCTCAAGCCGGTACGCCCCATAGCCGAGAAACCGGTCCTGATCGCATCGTCCCATTTTCTCCAGACCAAGATTTTTCGAGATTTCTATAAACCTCGAAAAATCACTTCTATCCGGCGCATGATGCGAGGCCCATTTTTCAAGCTCCGCCATTGAGCCGATCGCGGTGATCGTTTCCAGCGTATCGCCGAAAAGCTCAGCCTCAAGAAAGCGCCGGAAATCCGTCAGAAGGGCGAGAATACGCAGCTTTTCCTGAATCTCTACTGATTTTGTCATTCCTCCGGGCTGAATGGCGAGAGAATGCGGCCATTTGCCCGCCAGAATACCCATGATATGCAAAAACCCGGCCCGCGCCGGCAGCATGGCCGCCAGTGCCGTACCCCTGAGCGCTTTAAAGCGCGCCTCCGTCGCATCGAACCAGCCCTCCCCGGCATAAACCCGCCGGGCGAAATCGGGCATGAAGAACAGATAAAAATGCGTAAGATGATCGGCAACATTTTCCACCGCCAGTGCCAGATTTTGCGCATAGATCCCGTTTGGGGGCGGGGTGAGGTTCTGGATCGCCGCCAGCGCCTGGGCGGCGGCAACCGACTGGGAGACCGAACAGATACCGCAGATACGCGGTGCATAAACCAGTGCGTCCCTCGGGTCCTTGCCGTGTAATATCTGCTCAAAGCCGCGATACATCGGCGCGGTGACAAAGGCACGCTCCACCCGCCCGCCCGCGATGTCGAGCTTGATCTCAAGATCGCCCTCAACCCGGTTGAACGGTCCGGTAATGCGCCGGTTCATGATTTATCCCCGCCGCGCTTTTGCGCCGGCAGGACGCAAATATGATCCGAATGGGCATTTTGCTTCAACCGCCTCGGCGTGGCGGCCTTGGACAACGAAGACAGCGCCACAAACCATGCCTTGGGCATGTCAATCGGCAACCCCACCGGAATCCCGGCGAATTTGGGCGTCTCGACAAAGGCATGGCCGGGCTCTTCAAATCCCGGCTCGGTACAGGCGATGCAGGGGAAGCCGCCATTGATGCACGAGCCGCTGCCGTTCCAGGCTCTTGTATTGCAATCGGCGCAGGCCTGGGTGCCCTTGCAGCCCAGGTTTTCCATCAGGCAACCCATATCGGAAAGTTTCCCGGCGCTGGCCTTGAATTCATAATACTCGTTACGCGGGCAGCCGTGATGCACCAGCTTGTTGGCGGTGCCGCGCGGGCGGCCCCAGGCATCAAGATCACCGGCAAGCATCTGCCCGGATGTGACATGCATCAAGGTCTCCAGCACCCACGCCGGATGGGTGGGACAGCCCGAAACCGAGATCACCGGCAGGCCCGAAGCCGAACGGAAATCCGCCCCCAGAAAGCCGCCCCTCTCGCGCCCGTCAAAGCCAAGCCCCCTGGCCTCGATATGATTGTCGCCGCCAGCGCTCATCCCGCCAAAGGCAGCGCAGCTTCCCACCGCCACCACATTCGCCGCCAGAGCCGCCAATTCAGCAATATGGCGCATCATTGGCGTGCCGGTGCCCGCCAGAACATGAAATCTGCCGCTGCCCCCCGGCCCCTCGATAACCGCCCCTTCGAGGCATAACATATCAAGGGCGATTTCACCTGCCTTTATCCGCGCCAGCAAATCAAGAAATTCGCACCCTGATTTTTCGCTCAGCCCCGGATGCCACAACAGCTCAATTCCGGCGCTTTGCAACGAGGTGGGCAGATCGGGATTTTCCGCCCCCAGCAAGGATACGGAACAACCGCCGCAGCCGCCAGATTGCAGCCAGAGCAGATTCTTTTTTTCTCCCGGAGCCCGGTTTTCACGCATGCGATCCCTCCTGCGGCAGATGCAGCGAGAAAACCGCGCCGCCTTCGGGATGATTTTTGCCCGTCAGGGTGCCGCCAAGCTCCTCCGCCATCCCGTAGCTGACATAAAGCCCGAGCCCGGTGCCCTTGCCGATGGGTTTTGTGGTGAAAAAGGGCTCAAACACATGCGATTCAATCTCCCCCGTCAGTCCGGGGCCAAAATCGCGCACCGAGGCAAAAACGCCGCTCTCATCCCGGCCGCATGAAACAACCAGACGCGAATTGGCCTCACCCTCCATGACATCAACCCCGTTCTGGACAAGATTGACGATAATCTGGTGCACATGACCTTTTTTGCTGCTGATCTCCAGGGAGTCCGGCAAAATAAAATCAATCGCCGGTGCATTCCGGCTGGTCTTTTCCACCCACCGGGTCGCGGTACGGATAATGGCGGGCAGCTCAAAAGCCTCGTTTTGCTCCTCCTGACCACTGAAATAGCGCCGCAGATCATGCACGATCTCATTGACCCGTTCTGCCCCTTCAAGAGTCCCTTCCACCAGCGGCGAGAGATCGGCCGCGATCTTGTCAATCTTCAACTCCGCCCTCAGCACACCCAGCTTCGCCGGGTCTGCAATTGTCTCGACCGCGCCCAGATAGCGGGTGATGTTCTTGCCGTAGCGTTGCAACGCATGCATATTGCCGAATACAAAGCTGATCGGATTGTTAAGTTCATGCGCCACCCCGGCCACAAGCCGCCCCAGCGCCGCCATTTTTTCCGACAGGATAAGTTCCTGCTGCGCCTGCCTTAATTTGTGATGCGCCTGATCAAGCTCCTCATAGGCCCGGCGCAGTTCCCCCACCGGCCGGCCGATGAGCACAAGCCCGACCAGCTTGCCGCGGTGATTATAGCGTGATGTGCAATTAACCGAGAGCGGCACCGCCTCGCCCGCAGCGCTGACCAGCGACACTTCGCAATCCACCACCGATTGTCCCGAGCGCACTTTTTCCGGCAATTTGCGCACCAGCGCCGCGGCCTCACCGGTAAAGATCGAAAGCAGGGGCTGGCCGCAAATTTGCGCTCCGGCCTTGCCGGTAATCCGTTCCAGCGCCGCATTGGTTTGCTGGATAATCCCGTCAATATCACACACGATCAGAATATCGGTCATGGAGGCCAGAACGCTGCTGATAAATCTTTGCGCATCTTTCAGCGCCGCGTTATTGGTCTCAAGCTCCACCTGCGAGCGCACCAGATCGGCATAAACCTGATCCATCTTGCGGATGACTTCAATCCATGCCCCTTCATCGGGTGAACCGATGCGCAGAGATTCCAGCACCCCCGCCTTGTCCAGCAGCCCGCCCGCCTCCGGGGGCGGTTTTTGCACGCTCCGCCCCATCCTCAAATCTCCCCGCTCTCAAGCTGCACGGTTTTGAGCAAACCATAGCGCTCCAGCTTTGAACGCAAACCCACCCGCGACAGGCCAAGCTCGCGCGCCGCGCGGCTCTTGTTCCAGCGGTGGCGGATAAGAGTCTCGCGCAAGATGCGCGCCTCAAGCAATTCCACCCTTTCCTTCAAGGTGCCGCTGAAATTGACAAGTTCGGGGGTCTCGCGTTCTTCTTCCGGCGGCGCGGCGATCAGCACCCTTGAGGATAAAAGATCCGCCCCCAGCGGCGCGCCGTCCCTGCCCATTACCAGCATGCGCTGGATTTCGTTTTGCAATTCCCGCACATTGCCCGGCCACTGATAACGCCGCAGGCAATCCAGTGCCTCGGGGGTAAACCCGGGAACGCTCATGCCCAGCTGCTCCATGATTTTCTCCAGCAGATATTGCGCCAGAACCGGGATATCCATCACCCGCTCGCGCAAGGCCGGCATCTGGATTGTTACCGCCGCCAGACGGAAAAACAAATCCTTGCGAAAGCGCCCGGCGCGCACTTCGGCTTCAAGGTCCTTGTTGGTCGCCGCCAGAATACGCACATCCACCTGGCGTTTTTTATTCGAGCCCACCGGGCGGATTTCCTCTTCCTGAAGCACCCGCAGCAACTTGACCTGAAAAGCCTCGGAAACCTCGCCGATTTCATCAAGAAAAACCGTGCCGCCATTGGCGCGCTCGAACAGCCCCATATGATCCTCCGCCGCGCCGGTAAAGGCACCGCGCTTGTGGCCGAACAGCTCGCTCTCCAGCAGTTCATCGGGAAAAGCGGCGCAGTTTTCGGCCACGAACGGCTTGTTCCAGCGCAAGGAGGAATAATGCAGCGTCCGCGCCGCCAGTTCCTTGCCGGTGCCGGACTCGCCGGTGATCAGAACCGAGATATCAAACCCGGCCAGCCGGTGCAGCGTATCACATATATCGTTCAGCGGGCTGTCATCGGCGCGGATAATGCTGGTTTTGCACTGGAAATTGTCCCGCACCGTCTCGCTTCGGCTCTGCACGGTTCTGGCGGCCTGAGTTGACGACATTTTCAGCTCAACCGCCAGCAACTCGTTCTGGCGCTGCAAATCATACAGCCGGACGGCGTTGCGCAGCATCAATATCAGACTGTCGGGCTGCCACGGCTTGGTGATATACTGATAAATCCCCGCCTCATTGACCCCGGTGATAATGTCATCGGCATCCGTATAGCCAGAAATGATGATGCGAATGACATCGGGCCAGTTCTCGCGCACCTTGATGAGAAAATCGACCCCGGTCATCTCCGGCATGCGCTGGTCGCATAAAATGATCTTGACCCATTCACGCCCCAGAATTTCCTCCGCTTCAGCAATGCTAGACGCGGTTTTGACATCAAAATCATCACACAGATTGCGCTCCAGGGATTCAAGCGAGCGAACCTCGTCATCGACAATCAGAATTGTTGGCAAAGCGCTCATGACACTCTTCTTTTCGTGTTCAGCATTTGTACGCTCCGGTGCCGCGCCAGAGCGCGCGGCGTACGTGATTTTTCCACTTTGCAGACAAAATTATAGCGCGCCACATGATAGCTGGGATCGGGGCCGTAAAAATTACGCCGCATATTCTCAAGTTCCTGCGCCCGGTAGGCGCTTAAAGATTTTGCCCTTTCATGCGCCTTGCGCCGCACCCGCTTTTGCTCCAGCAAAGCTTCATATTGCCCCGAACGGCAAAGACCACGCGTCCGGCGGCAAACCTCGTCCGCAAAATCGTCCTTATCGCCGCCAAAGACCGCATCGGCAAGGCCAAGCCGCACCGCTTCATCCGCCCCCATCGGCAGCGGGCTTTGCATGATACGCCGGGCATTTTGCGCCCCCGTGTAAAGCGGGAGCAGGTAGGTCCAGAATTCCGAACCGTAAAGATTGCCCATATCCTTGTAATGCGGGTTAAGAACAACCGCGCGGCGCAGCCACAGATAATCGGCGGCGCGGGCGAGAAACACGCCGCCTGCCCCGGCATTGCCCGCCATGGCGGCAATGGTCAGATGGCTGCCGGTTTTGATGATGGCCTCGGCCAGATCATCCATCGCATTGATATTGCGCCAGGATTCATCCGCCGGGCTGGATGCCGCCTCAATGAGGTTAAGATTCATGCCGTTGGACCAGAACTCGGCCCCGCCGGTCAGAACTATGATCTTTGTCGGACGCGCGCAGGCTTTTTGATAGGCCGCAAGCAAACGCTCAAGCGCGTCTGTTCCCATCGCCCCGTTATAAAAATCAAAATACAGATAGCCGATTTCGCCCGCTTCCTCATAGCGGATTTCCCGGTAGCCTTCGGCGCTGTCCACGGGAAGCTCGCTGACCCCGTCAAGTTCGCCGGCCAGAACATGCGTGGCGGGCAGTTTGAAACCTGGCGCGGCCGATGCATCGCGCAGATGGCCGATCCATATCGCGCCGTCCGTGGTGGCGCGGCAGATGGCCGGGCCGCTTTTGGCCACCACCTGCCCCGGCGCGCCGTTGATACCGGTGGCCTCGCTTGCATCATAAAGATAAAACGTCCGCCCGTTGATTTCATCCTTTACCCCCGGCACCCCGTCAGCACTTCTGATTTTGCGCAAAACCTCCTGCGTAGTATCCGCGCGCCAGTCGATGCACCTGTCCGCCTGCCTCACAAGGGGGCGTTTGATCCCGCGCGCGCCCCGGTTATCAAATTGCGGCGGCTTTGTTTCGCCGCTTTGCAACCGCGCAATTGCGTTTTTCACCGCCTTTAGCGCTGCTGAAGTGACCTCATCGCGGTAAAGGCTCGATTTTGCCGCCGCCCGCATATCAAATTCCGCATGGGCCCAGACCGGCCCGGCATCCATTTGTGCATTGGCCTGCAACACGGTAACGCCCCAGCGTTCCTCGCCGCTCAATACCGCCCAGTCAAGCGCCGAGGGGCCGCGATCGCCCCTGATGCCGGGATGCACGATAAGGCAGATATAACGCGACCAGATAGTCTCCGGGATGGCGCGTTTTAAAAACGGCGCCACAATGACATCGGGCGCGAACTGCTCGGCCGCCCCGACGCTCACCTCGTCATGAATATCAAACTCAACCGAAACCTCATGGCCCAGCTTCTCCAGCTCAACGAAAATCCGCTGACTCAGGGAATTGAACGCATGAACAAGAAGCAAAATCCGCATCAGCAAATCCTCGGCAATTGCTCGCCAGCAATCCAGTCCACAATGCGCGCGCCGCCAAAACCGGTTTGCATGGTCACGAAGCGGTTTTCATCCGCCCTCACCTCACCGATGATTGCCGCATCGCGCCCAAGCTCGTGCGCCCGCATCGCCGCCAGCAGCTCTTGCGCCTCATCCGCCGCGCAGATGGCAATCAGCTTGCCCTCATTGGCGGCATAAAGCGGATCAAGCCCCAAAAGCTCGCAAGCGGCATGCACATCCAGACGGATGGGAATATCCTCCTCATGCAAATGAATGCCGACACCCGATTGCCAGGCGATCTCGTTCAATGTGGCCGCAACTCCGCCCCTTGTGGGATCGCGCAAGACATGAATATCCAAAACATGTTCCAGCATATGCGCCACCAGCCCGTGCAGGGCGGCGCTGTCGGAACGGATTTGCGACTCAAATTTGAGATTCTCCCGTTTGGACAAGATAGCGACACCGTGATCGCCGATGAAACCGTTGACCAGAACCTTGTCGCCGGGCCGCGCCCGCGTACCGGAGATATTCACCCCGTCAGGGATTACCCCCACCCCGGTGGTGGTGATAAAAACCCCGTCCCCCTTGCCCCGTTCCACCACCTTGGTGTCTCCCGTCACCACCGGCACACCCGCCTTGGCCGAGGCCGCCGCCATGGAGATGACGATTTTTTCAAGCCCGGCCAGCGCAAAGCCCTCTTCCAGAATGAACCCGGCGGCCAGATAAAGCGGCCTTGCCCCCGCCATGGCCACATCATTGATAGTGCCGTGAACGCTTAGCGAGCCGATATCGCCGCCGGGGAAAACAGCGGCGAAACCACATGCCCGTCAGTGCTCATCACCATCTGGCCTTTGGGGGCGTCAAACAGCGCCTGATCATTGCCCTGCCTGAGCAGATCGTTGTCAAAATGCCGCATAAACAGCTCTTCCACAAACTGCGCCATGGTCCGCCCGCCGCCCCCGTGGGTCATCTCCACACAGCCCTTGCGCATATTCATTTTGAGTGGAAACTTGATCTTGGGTGGACTCATGCGCTCACCGTTCGCCCTTCAGGGCGGTAACGCCCATAGCTCCAATAGGCGGCGCAGGAGCCCTCCGATGACACCATGCACGAGCCTTGCGGATTGTCCGGCGTGCAGATGGTGCCGAATAATTTGCAATCGGTAGGTTTTTTCACCCCGCGCAAAATCGCCGGGCATTCGCAGCCCCTGACATCGCTTGCCCGGATTTGACTCAGCTCAAAGCGCTCTTCGGCATCAAAAGCACTGTAGCTCCGGCGGATCTTAAGGGCGCTGTAGGGCACCTCGCCCAGTCCGCGCCACTCAAACAGGCGCCGTAGCTCAAAGACATCGGAGACCAGCGCCTGCGCTTTTAAATTCCCCTCCCTTGTCACCACACGGGTATATTCGTTTTCCACCTCGCATGTCCCGGCATTGATCTGCCGCACCAGCATCAAAACCGCCTGCATCACATCCAGGGGCTCAAAGCCGGTGATCACCACCGGTTTTTGAAACTCCTCGGCGAAATATTCATAAGGCCGTGAGCCGATAATCGCGCTGACATGCGAGGGGCCCAAAAACCCGTCGATACGCACTGCGCCCAGCGCGCGCAGTTCGGGCGATTGCAGGATATGCTGAATGGCGGCCGGGGTGAGCACATGATTGCTGAACACGGTAAAGTTTTTCAGTCCCTGAGCCGCCGCCTGCTTGATCGCCACGGCGCTGGGCGGGGTGGTGGTCTCGAAGCCGATGGCAAAGAACACAACCTGCCGCCCAGGGTTTTCACGGGCGATCTTCAGCGCATCCATGGTCGAATAAACCATCCGCACATCCGCCCCAGCCGCTCTGGCGGCAAGCAGCGAGCGGCGTCTGGTGGCCGGAACCCGCATCATGTCACCATAAGAACACAAAATGACCCTGTGCCGCTCCGCCAGCTCCAGCGCCTGGGCAAGGCGCGCAACCGGCAACACGCAGACCGGGCAGCCCGGCCCATGCACAAAACGGACATTCTGCGGCACCAGATTCTGCACCCCGTAGCGGAAAATCGCATGGGTATGCCCACCGCAAAACTCCATCACATGATATTGCCGCCCCGCCTCTACCTCAGCCGCGATGGCATCTGCAAGACGCCGTGCCAGGCCCTTGTCGCGAAATTCATCGACATATTTCATCGCGGCTCACCCGGCGCGATAATTCCCGCCTCGGCCATCAGCGCCAAGGTCTTTTGCGCCTCCTCAACGCTGATCCTGTTGAGGGCGTAACCGACATGAACCAGCACGAAATCCCCCACCGCGACATCCTCGACAAGGGCCAGCGAAATTTGCTTCTTCACCCCCTCAAGCGCAACCACCGCCATATCGGCGGCCTCATCAATGCTTATAATTTTAACCGGGACAGCAAGACACATGACGCCCCTCAAACAGATTCAGAATCTGAGAAAAAACCGGTAAGCTCAAGGGCGCGTGCGGTTTTTATCCATTGATACCAGCTCTCCATCCCCGCGCCGGTGGTGGCGGAGAGTTGCAGGACCTTGATGCGCGGATTGACCCGGCGGGCGTATTCGATACATTTTTTGACATCAAAATCGACATGGGGAAGAAGATCAATCTTGTTCAAAAGCATCAGATCGGCGGCATGAAACATATCGGGATATTTGACCGGCTTGTCCTCGCCCTCGGTGACCGAGAGGATAACCACCTTATGCGCCTCGCCCAGATCAAAAGCCGCCGGGCAAACCAGATTGCCGACATTCTCGATAAACACCGCGCTGCCCTTTTCGGGCGCAAGGCTCTCCAGCGCATGGCCGATCATATGGGCGTCTAGATGACAACCCTTTCCGGTATTGACCTGAACCGCGGCCGCTCCCGTCTCGCGTATTTTTTGCGCATCATTCGCCGTTTGCTGATCGCCCTCGATCACGTTGATTTTCAGCTCGTCTCCAAGCCCGGCAATACTGCGCGTTAAAAGCGTGGTCTTGCCTGAGCCGGGCGAGGACACCAGATTAAGGGCAAAAATGCCATGATCGGCAAAATAGCGCCGGTTGGCATCGGCATAAGCGTTGTTCTTGGCCAGAATATCCCGCTCGATCTGCACCATGCGGGTTTCGCTCACCCCCGGCGCATGGGAATGGACATGCCCCTCGCCGTGATCATGCTCATGAGGGTGATGATGGCCGTGCTCATGGGGTTTATTGCCGTCAATACTCGTCTCACCCGTCCCGCAACCGCAAGTCATGCACATATCAGTTCACCTCCAGATCCTTGATCCTCAATTCATCGCCGCCAGTCACCTGCAACTGGTAAGAGCCGCAATCGGGACAGGCATCAAAGCGCTGTTTGACAATAATGGTCCTGGCGCATTTCAGACACCACGCCTCACCCCTTGTCTCGATAATCTCCAATACGGCGTTCTGCGCCACCGTGCCTCGGCTCACCGCATCAAAGCAAAACCGCAGCGCCTCGATCTCGACCCCGGAGAGCGGGCCGATTTCCAGCCGCACTTTTTCCACCTGCCTGAAATCCTTTGCCAGCGCCTGCTCCTCAAGCACATCGACAATTCCCTCGCAAATCGACATCTCATGCATTAGTGCAGCCTCACTTCAAAGCCGACGCAAGGGTCGATCGCATTGATCAAAAGCGCCGCCTGCATTTTCAAATCCGCTTCATTTCCCGCCTCAAGCCGCGCCAGCGCCCGCGCCGCCGGGCCGCGCGGATGAAAGTTCCACTCCGTCGGCGCCACAATCGCGTAATTTCTGACAACCGCATCCGCAAGCTGAACCATATGCACCAGCCGCCCCCGCGCCGCTTCGATCTGTGCGAGACCATAGCCGTCATTACATGTTTGAGGCTTTGCCCCGCCGCCATTTACCTCAAGCTGGGCAAGAATATCCCGCGGCAGGCGCGCCAGCTCGCACAGCTTGGCGCTCATCCGCGCCAGCAATCCGCTGCCACAACTCCGCCTCAGGGATTTGACCAGCGGATTTGCCGCCTGACGCGAAAAGGCGCTGGTCTCACAAGGGGCATGGTTCCATAGCGGACGAGCGCTGAACTCGCCGGCACCATCACGCAAAAGGCGCGCCAGCATATCCTTGTCGGTAATGGCGGGAAGAAAACCGGCGTCATTATCCCCGGCCCGTTCCCAGCCTTTGCCGATAATGCTGTTGATGAGGCGGGCGGCAATCGTCTCCCCATTTTGCGCCCACTCCTTCAAGGCATCAAAATCCTGCCGCTCCTGCCACACGGCAATATCCTCGCCGAAAACCTCAGTTTCAAGCCAGCGGAGGATATCCGCAATCCGTGCCTGAATTGCCGCCGGGTCGATTTGTGCCCGCGCACCGGTTGCAAACGCCGCATGGCAGGCAAAAAGCACCTTTTGCAGGCGCCGGGGAAATTTCATCACCATTTTGAGATCAACCGGCCTTTCCGGGCCGGAAACAAATTGCGGCCAGTCCAGCATAATACGAAGCACATGCTCGCGCAGGCTTTCCGCCATTACGATCATATCGCGTGCATTTTGCGTATCCACCGTCTCGCCAATCCCAGCCGCCCGCTCGCAGGCGCGCACCGCCGCGCCCGATTGCGCCATGGCGCAAACACTGAAAACGAGCGGAACATTTTGCACCGTTTCGTCAACATTCCTGCCGATAAAAAGCTGCGCAATACGTACCGGCCGCGCCGAGGAAATCACCACCTGGCCAATTCCTGCTCCCTGCCGGTGCAGGTCGATCTTCAGATGCCCTTCAATCCCCATCGACCTTGCCCTGAACCGTTTTGTTTATTTTTATCTGAGTTCAATATATTAGGAGAATATGGGAGGAGCTGGAAAGTAGATATACAACTTTATGATAAAAAGGATAGAATTCTTCCAGATTTCAGACACTGGACGCTGAATTCAGCCTTGCTTACCGCGAAAACTTGCCCCTTATAAAATCGCTGCGCGCGATTTGGGCCGGCGCGCCGCCCTGCACGGGAGCCACATTGTCTGATTGTGCCGTTTCCTCGCCATTGATAAACCGCTCAAGGCGCTTTTCATCCAGTCTTTCTTCCGGGGCTTTAAAGACCATCAACCCGTCCATGATCCGGCGCGCCATTAGTCTGGCTGATTCTTGCGCCTTGAACCCGAACATGGGGGAATAAAGCGCCTGTGTCTGGCATATGCCAAGGCCATCAAAGGCGTTGACGACAAAATCACGCGGGCCGGAGGGAAACTCATGGCTTTTCCTGCCCCCCACCTCCAACCGGCTCCAGTCCTCATTTTCAGCCGGAAACAAGACCAGATTCATCAGCCAGGGGGTAATCAGCACCCCGAGCGGGCGGCCCTCAAATTCGCTAAACCCCACCGCCTCAACCCGAAGCTCGAGATTTAATAACGGAATTCCCGCCATGCGCTCATTCTGGATAGCGGTGAAAACGCCCTCCAGACGCGATGCGAGGGTCTCAGCCGGATTCATTTTTCACCAGATCGGGGAAATAATCGTCAATATTGACTTTGCCCGCCCCCTCCATCAGCGCCGCAAGCCCATCAAGCGCCCGGTCGATTTTCATCGCTTCATCTTCCGTCAGCACTTCGCGCGCCGAGCCGAGAAAATTGAGTACCCAGGCCCCTTCAGGCTGCGGACCGGTCAACATCATATTGATATCCTCCACCCCGTTGCGCCCCTCGCAGCGCGAGATGAATTCACCCGGGACGATAATTTTCACCGGTACCCCTATGCACATATTCCCGCTCCTTCCAGACGGGCCTGCGATGCCCAGAAGCCGGTTCGCGGATTTGCCCGTTTTGCAAGAGCTACCCCCACATCTTCAAGCTCGCCGACCAGCATCGCCACCATCTGCACCAGCGCCGTATCCGCTTTCCGGCTCAGACCCAGCCGGTTTTCAAGCGAATGGGGCACCATGCCGACAATCGTGACATGCTGCGGTGCATCGCCGCCAAGCTGAAGCAGCGCCAGAAGGTCACAGAGCCCCAATTGGTGATTTGAAATCTTGGTCTGGAAAAACGCCGGAACCTGCTCATCCGCCATCCGCACCAGAGTGCCCGGCGGCGCGCCGGTATTGACCGCATCGGCAATAATCAGATGCTTTTTATTCCGCATCGGCGCCAGAAGCTCGGTGCCGGTGGTACCGCCATCCATAATCTGCACAGAATCGGGAATATGATAATTGCATTCAATCTCTTCCACCGCCCGCACCCCGACGCCTTCATCCTGCATGAGCACATTGCCCATGCCGATGACAAGAATACCGCTCTTTGCGCCATTTCCCGGCGTGAATTGCCCGCTCAAAGTGCCTTGACCCTGACAATTTCCCTGTCCTCGGTATCCACCATATGGATGGCGCAGGCAATGCACGGATCAAACGAATGCACCGTGCGCAAAACCTCGAGCGGTTTTTCAGGATCGGCCACCGGATTGTCGAGCAGCGAGGATTCATAAGGCCCGATGGCATCACCGGCATCGCGCGGCCCCGCATTCCAGGTGCTGGGCACCACAGCCTGATAATTCTTGATCTTGCCGTTATCGATAACCACCCAGTGCGACAGCGCCCCGCGCGGCGCTTCATGAAAGCCCACGCCTTCAATCTCGCCCTTGGGAAATTCGGGTTTGTTGAAGGTCTCGACATCGCCGGTTCCGATATTATCCACCAGTTTTTGCCACTGATCGCGCAAGGTGTCGATCATGACCGAACAGCGCACGGTGCGGGCGGCATGACGCCCGATGGTGGAATGCAGCGCCGTGAGCGGAATATCTGGGTTTTTGGCCACCGCCCTGAGGGTGCCCATCGCCTGATCAAGATATTTTTTATAGCGCTTGTCCCCCGCCGCCACCGAAACCAGCACATTGGCCAGCGGCCCCACCTGGGCGCGTTTGCCGTAAAAGGTCGGCGCTTTTACCCATGAATATTTGCCCTCATCCTGAAAATCGGTGTATTCCGGATCGGTCCTGCCCTTGAAGGGATGCAGCGCTGCTGCCCCTTCATACCAGGAATGCTTGGAGCTTTCGGCCACGCCTTCACGGAAATACGGATCATCGAAGCTCTTGATAGGCTTGTAAGAGGCCAGATCGCCATTTTCGATATAGCCGCCCGGCAGATCAAATCTGGTCCCCTTTGGATCTTGCGGGCAATCGGGCACGGAAAGATAATTCATTACCCCGCTGCCATACCCGGCCCAATCGAGATAAAACGCGCCAATCGCCGGGACATCGGTCAGATAAGCCGATTTTACAAAAAGTTCCAGTTTTTCGATAAAGCCTTCTATCAGCATCAGACGCTCGAAATTAAGCACGGAAGGTGCGCCGTCATTGATGGAATTGCTCACGCCGCCAACGGCGACATTCTGGATATGGGGCGATTTGCCACCCAGAATGGCGACAATTTTACTGGCGTAATTCTGCACATCAAGCGCCTGCAGATAATGCGCCACCGCCATAAGATTGACCTCCGGTGGCAATTTCATCGCCGGGTGGCCCCAATAACCGCTGGCAAAGGGGCCAAGCTGGCCAGTGCCGACGAAGGTCTTGAGGCGATCCTGCACCGCCTTCATTTCATGCACCCCGTTCAGGGACCAGTCCGACAGACTCTCCGCCAGCGTGGCTGCCGCCTTTGGATCGGCGCTCAACGCCGAGACCACATCAACCCAGTCCACGGCGGAAAGGTGATAAAAATGCACGATATGATCCTGAATCGCATGTGCCGTCTGGATAATATTGCGGATAAGCTGGGCATTGACCGGGATTTCCATCTGCAAGGCATTTTCCACCGCCCTTACGGAAGTTATCGCGTGCACAGTAGTACAAACGCCGCAGAAGCGCTGGGTATAAAACCAGGCCTCCTTGGGGTCGCGCCCCACCAGAATTTTTTCAATGCCGCGCCACATCTGGCCCGACGACCAGGCCTTGGTGATCTTGCCGCCATCAACCTCGACATCAATGCGCAAATGCCCTTCAATGCGGGTGATTGGGTCAACAGTTATGCGTGTTGTCACGATTTTTTCTCCTTGAACTGAAAGGGCTTGCCTGCATGTTTCAAACCGGTTTCGCACGCTGCAAAACTGGCAGTCTCTTCACGATGACCAGATAGAGCATCAGTTCCAGCGCCAGAATGCCCAGGGTGATCATGATCTCGGGCGCGGTGGGGAAATAGGAAAAGCCCGGCCCGGGGTTATATGTGACCAGAAAGGCGTCAAGCCGGTAGGCCGCGCCGCCAAGCAGCATGGTCACGGCCGCAATCAGCAACAGGCCGCTGTTATGGCGCGCGCGCTCCGAGGACAGCAGGACAATGGGAATAACAAACAGCGCCATCTCGGCGATGAAAATCACCGAACTGAGATCACCGGCCAGGATCATCCCCAGCTTGCCCTGGGCAATCAGAATCACCAGGCGGATAACCACGAATCCGGAAAGCAGCCACAAGATGATCTTGCCCAGCCCCGCCAGCAGCGGCGTCTCGGAGGGCTGGCGCATCCCAGCTGTCGTCAGGGAGGCTTCAAAAACCACAATCGAAAACCCCATGATCACGGCGCTGATAATCGCCAGCAGCGGCTGGAACTGGCTGACCTGCCACAGCGGATCAACCTTGTGGCCCATGGCGATCAGCAAGGAGCCCAGCGAGGACTGGTGCATGGTGGGCAGCAAGATGCCCAGAGCAATAATCAGGAACAAAACCTTGTTCAGAACCTTCAAAAGCCACTTCGCGCCGATACGTTCCAGAAATACCGGCAAAAACTCGATAAACAGCACCAGAATATAAGCCGTGACGCACAAGGCCACTTCCAGCATCACCGAGTTGAAATTCCAGTTCCACGGCAGGAAGATTTCATAAAACTGCCAGAACCGGCCCATATCGAAAAAAGCGCTGAAACCGCCCATGGCATAACCCAGAAGCGAGGCCAGCAAGGCCGGGCGGATCAGCGGATGATACTGCCCCTTGTTCATCACATAGACGGTAAGCGCAAGAGCATAGCCACCGCAGGCAAAGGCGGTGCCGATGACGACGTCGTAGATAACCCAGATTCCCCAGGCGTAACCGCCGTTCAGATTGCTCACCCCGCCCATGCCGGTAATGAAAAACCGCTGCACCATGAAATAGACGCCAACGGCAAAAATCAGCATCAGAAACACAAATGGCAGGGTAAAAATACGCCCATTAGTTGGCCTGTAAGCACTCATGACGGACCCCCTTCATCATCATCCTCAACGCTGTTCCTGCGCACCACATAGACCAGCCCGGCCAGAGCGATAGCGGGCAGCGCCAGATAGGAGTAGAGCGTTTCCTGCACACCCTCGGCAATGGAAGCAGCCGAGCGCTCATCAAGCTCGGGCATGCCCAGCTTGTCAAAGGGAACAGCGGCAATATGCATGACATTGGTCCCCCCCGCTTCCTTTTCGCCCCAGATATGCTGTTCGTAGTCGGGAACCTTTTTTTCATGCGGGCTGGAGGGGTTGGCGAGATCGCCGCGCGGATATTCGTAAATCTCCCCTTCCATGAGCCCCATGCGCCGTTTGGCTTCGGCCAGCAGCGCCTTGCGGCTGCCAAACAAGGTTGCCCCCGTCGGGCAGACCTCGGCGCAGGCGGTCATTTGCCCCTTGTCAATGCGCTCCAGCCCGGCCTGATTGCACATCTGGCATTTGCGAATTTCACCAAACACCTTGTTGAATTCAAATTGCGGCACATTATAGGGACACGCCACCATGCAGTTGCGGCAGCCGATGCACACTTCCGGGTGATGGGTTATAATCCCGGTGCGCTTGTCATGGCGCATTGCGGTGTTCGGACAGACCGAAACACAGCCCGGATCGACACAATGCATGCAACTGCGTTTTTCAAAGGCAAAACCGTTCGTCTCCCGGTCTTTCATCTCGCCCTTGCCATCTTTATAAACCTTGATGACATTGAGCGTATCGCCGGAAAGATCACGCGCCCAGTCCCATTGCTCCTTGCCCTTTACGCGGACCGGCGGCATGGAATTGACTTCCTTGCATTTGGCGACGCAGGCCTTGCAACCGATACAAAGGGTTGAGTCAAACAACATCCCCACCGCCTCTTCGGCCGGCTCCAGATTGGGCCGCGCCTCGGCTGTTACCGGGGCGCAAAGGGCAGCGGCGCTGCCGCCTATGGCCGCCTTGAGAAATTCCCTGCGTTTCATGCCAGCCTCCCCTTACTCGTCTGAAGTTTCAGCCGCGGATTTATCCTTGTCATTCAGCTTTTTCACCGCCATGGCGGTAACCCCGATAACCGCGCCAGCGGCTGCCCCCGCAACCGCGGCGGCAGCGGGCGAAATACCCGTATCCCCTCCTTCGCGATCGGCAATTTCAGGAAATGAATCGGGCGGCGTATGGGTTTTGATATCCGCCAGTGCGAACATCGGCTTGGTAAAACCAACCCCTTCTTCCGAGCAGCCGAAACACGGATGCCCGACCCCGACCGGCCAGACGCCGCCGCCGATATTGTTGAACTCGAGCGAGGGGCAGTTGTTATAGGTCTCGGGCCCCTTGCAGCCCATCTTGTAGAGGCACCAGCCTTGTCTGTGCCCCTCATCGCCAAACTCGGTGGCAAAACGCCCGGCGTCAAAATGCGGCCGCCGGTAGCAGTTTTCATGAATAAGCCGCCCATAGGCCCATTTGGGCCGTGCTTTCTCGTCAAGGGGGGGCAATTTGCCATAAGTGACGAAATACAGCACCGTGCCGAGGAAATTGGCCGGGTTCGGCGGGCAGCCCGGAATGGTCAGAACCGTCTTGCCTTTCAGCACCTGCGGCGCGCCCTGCGCCCCGGTGGGGTTGGGCGCGGCCGACTGCACCCCGCCCCAGCTGGCGCAGGAGCCAAACGCCACGATAGCAGCGGCGTTTTCTGCCGCCTTTCTGGTCAGATCCAGCATGGTCTCACCGGCAATCTTGCAATAAATGCCGTTATCCTTGACCGGAATGGCTCCCTCGATAACCAGAAGATATTTGCCTTTGTTCTCTTCCATGGATTTTTTCTTCATCGCCTCCACCTGATGCCCGGCGCCGGCGTCAAGGGTCTGGTGATAATCAAGGGAGATCAGATCGAGGATAAGATGCTCAAG
>JAJRYE010000064.1 GCA_024275895.1 Alphaproteobacteria bacterium
GGAGAAATTTGCTCATGGCTCCGGTTTGGAGAAACTGCCACATCCCGGCTGCCTGGGTTCCGGCATTGCCAAGAGCGTCAACCGACAGCGCGGGGTCGAGATCAAGCACGCAGGCAGACGCCATGGCCGAGCCAAACGGGCCGCAGGTGCCGGTATTGTGCCAGACTTTGTAATGTCCCGGTCCAACCGCCATGCCGATGCGGGTTGCCGCCTCATAACCCCAAAGCACCGCCTTGAGCGCCTGATCGCCGGTCACCTCCGGCATCTGGTCGGCCAAGGCCAGAACGGCGGGAATGATGGCGCAGCCCGGATGAACGACCGAGGCGCGGTGGAGGTCGTCGCTTTCCAGCATGTGGCAGAGGGCACCGCCGAGCAGCGCGTTTCGGCCCGCGTCCTGGCCCGGAACCCCGCAGGAGTCCCGGGCCCAGGACATCATAATGCGGCCTGGACCTGATTTTCGCCCAGCAGCAATATTGGCGACGGCGTCGAGAACAAATTCCGCAGCGGCCTCACGATCGCCGTCCGTGACCGGGCGGTCGTGAATGAGCCGGATCAGGTCGGAGGTCAGACTGTTCTCGCTCATGTGGTGCCTTCCGGTTTTTCTTCTACATGCATTCGTTTGAACATGCGCTAGGATAGCGCCTAACCATTGGCTCGAATAGAAAAATAGAGGGGCGGGAAATGAAAGACAGTTTAAAACCGGGGATTGAGCATAGCGCCGAGTTGCTCGTGACAGAGGGGCATACGGTTCCCGGCGTGACACCGCCATTTGCGATATTCGCCGATATGCCGCCAGTGCTGGCGTCTGCATTTATGATCGGGTTTATTGAAGCGACATGTATTGAATGCATCAAAGACCACCTCGATGACGGAGAGCATTCTCTCGGCATATATTTTGATCTCAACCATAGTGCGCCGACGCCGGTTGGCAGGCGGGTTACGGTTGATGTTGAGATGGTTGAAATGACCGGAAGGAAGCTAGAGTTCCGGGTTGAGGCGAAGGACGAGATGGGCAAGATCGGCGGCGGCATTCACAAACGGGCGGTCATTGATATACAGCGCTTTATGGACCGATTGGGGATGTCGGCGGGTTAGTGTCCTGGGCGATCTATCCTTCTTGTAGGTCGGGTTAGCCTGGGCCAAGTCAAGACTTGGCCCAGGCGTAACCCGACAATTGTTTTGCTGTCGGATCACGCTCTAATGTCCAGAGGGTGCAACGCCGACCTGCGGCATGTCGGCCAGGCCGGTGGCCCGTGCATGTTCTTCAAAGCCCTTGTTGCGCCAGAAAAAGGCTCCCGGCATGGTGGTCGGGATGACGAGTACATAGAACAGAGCCCGGCCAATGATAGTCGCGATAAGGACCGAGATCAGCAATCCGGCGCTGAGGCCCCAGATCCAGATCGTCGGCAAGGGAGCGAAGGCGATTATCAGGGCCAGACCGAGATTGATTGCGAGGAGAATATTTCGGAAGTAATAGGAATAGCCGTATTTCGTCACTTGGCTAAAATGCGACACGCTGCCCTCGGCGCCCTTGCGCTTGAGGTCACGGGCATGGGCAATAAGGCCGAGGGCCTCAATGGTGAGGCTGAACGCGATGACCAATGCAAGACTGTGCAAAAGCGCGAGTTCCATACTGAATCCGCTATAGACAGCAGCGACCGCGCCGATCAGAAGTGCGCCAAGGGTGAGGGACGCGCTGATAAAACTTGTGCCGGTCTGCGGATGATCCCAGAAGGGCCGTGCGGGAATGCGGTAAAGGCGGTACATATAATAAAGTCCGGCAATGACGCCGAGCACAGCACCGAGATCGGCAGCACTCGCCATGAAGCGGGCAAAGCCGCCCTCAAACAGGGAGAAAAAAGCTGTGCCCGAGAGCCCCGCGAAAAACAGCGAGACACCGGCGATTTCGCGGCTGACGGGCGAGTGGCGCAGATTATTAAAACCGCGATAGAAAAACTGCGGCTTGCCGAGATGGAGATTAAGCCGCACCAGACCCAAGGTGAGGACGGTCAACATGACAATCATCAGCGGCCAGAAGGCGGTGGATTTTGCAGCACCAATACCGCTGAGCCCGATATATTCTCCGAACATCAGCAGCATGAATGCGCCCATAACGGCCTGGGTCGAGAGGGTGAAAATGATATGCGCGTTCTCATGGGACGAAAGGAGCGCTTTCAAATTCCACTTGTGCGGATGGGCGTTTTTACTGTCGTCAACCAGGGCAGTATAACAGCGGCTGTCTCCGTCCCGGTGATATTTCAGCGGCACACTGTCCGTGCGCGTAAACTCCCGGCCGAGGGACCGCTTTTGCTCAAACCGGATATTCGGCCGGGTGATTTCGGGGGAGGGAAAACCGGGAATACTGATTTCCGTTTGGTCACGGCCTTCGGGGGTATTCTCGATGACGCCGAAATCAAGTGCATTGCCGAGGCAGGCGGATACACAGGCGGGCTTGAGGCCGACTTCGAGCCGGTCGACGCACATATTGCATTTCTCGACCACGCCCTTGACCGGATCGAGTTGCGGCGCGTTATAGGGGCAGACCCAGGTGCAATAGCCGCAGCCAAAACAAATATCAGGGTCCTGCAAGACGGCGCCAAATTCGGCGAATTTTGTGTAGGCCCCGGTCGGGCAGCCCTTGAGGCAGACCGGATCGTCGCAATGATTGCAGGCCATGGAGATGTTGAGCCGGGTCAGGTCCGGGTGGCAACCGCTCTCGACATATCCAACCGAGCGGAAGGCGATGTGCGGGGCAAGATCGTTTTTCTCCGAACACGCCGCTTCGCAGGCATGGCAACCGATGCAATTGTCGGCGGTGAAATGAAAGCCGTGCTGCTTGTAGCGGTTGGGATTGTCGCCGACAGAGAGGTCGCCATTAATCTGCATGCTGTCGCCGGTTGGCTGGTCAAATTCCCGTGCGAGGTCTATGGCCGCGCCGTAGCGGTTCTTCTCCACCGTCTCCGGGTCGTGAAGAAACGCATAGGCCGGTTCATTGTCTCGGATCTTAAACATTTCGGCGTTCCTCAAAAAGCGCGGTTTTCGACGTTCATCCGGGCGGCTTCCGTCTGGTCGATCTGCTCAATACGGACAGCGGATTGTTTATAGGCGGGCTGACGGGAATGGGGGTCGAGAAGCCCGAGGGTCAGACGGTTGACGCATTCGAAAAAATGGAAGGGAATAAAAACCATGTCGCGCGGCACACGCCCGGTCAGTTGCGCCATGACAACCGCATCGCCGCGTTTCGAGACAAGCCGGACATAGTCCATATTTCCGATGCCCAGTTCGTGCGCCGCATCCGGGTTCATCTCCATATAAGGCGTCGGCGAGAACTTGTTGAGATTGCCGATTTTGCCGGTTTTGGTGCGCGAATGAAAATGCTCGACGACGCGACCGGTATTAAGCCAGAAGGGGTATTTATTCTCCGGCCGCTCGTTGTTGTCACAAAAGGGCAGGCCGAGGAGTTTTGCCCGGCCGTCCGGATGTTGAAATGAGCCGTCCTCATAGAGCCGTTGCGCGCCGATCTCCTGGCCTTCGGCGCAGGGCCACTGGATGCCTTTTTGCGCAAGGATTTTTTTGTGGTTCATGCCGGAGATGTCGCAGAGGCGGCCTTTTGAAAGCGCGCGCATTTCATCGAAAATTTCAGAGGTGGTTTCGGGAAAATCAATTTTCCTTCCCCGGTCCCAGCGTTTGGCGAGATCGGAGAATATCTCGAAGTCGGGCCGGGCCTCGGCTGGTGGTTCGGTGATCTTGCTGACGAGATTTACCCGCCGCTCGGTATTGGTGTAAACGCCTTCTTTCTCGGCCCA
>JAJRYE010000065.1 GCA_024275895.1 Alphaproteobacteria bacterium
AGATCATCGCTCATCTGACCGGTTTCGCCCGTAAGTTCAACAACCCGGGTGATAAGCTCGTCTGCCGCGGTTGCGCTGGCCGCCGACATCTCGGACATGCGCGCGATCTCGTCCACGGTATTGCGCTGCTGGGCAACCGCGGTTGAAATCTCGACCGTTGCGCCGTCAACTTCGGAAACCGTGCTTGAAACTTCCGATATCGCCGTGGTGACCGATTGGGCGATCTCCTGAATGCGCGCCACCTGATCGGCAATGTTTCCCGTCGCCTTGCCGGTCTGGGTTGCCAGCGCCTTCACCTCGCTGGCCACGACGGCAAAGCCCTTGCCGGCCTCGCCGGCCCTTGCTGCCTCAATCGTGGCGTTCAGCGCCAGCAAATTGGTCTGTTCAGCAATATCGCGAATGAGAGAGACAACCTCGTCAATCGACCTTGCCGCATCGCCAAGCCGGGTTACGGCCTCATCGGCGCTGCGCACCCGTTCGGCCGAAGAGCGCGATTTCATGGAGGCCTGATTAACATTTTCCTCGATGGATTCAATCGCCTGGCGCATTTCTTCCGTGGCCGAGGCGACATGAACCGCATGTTCGCTGGTTTCGGTGATCGCTTCGGCGGCCTGCTCCATACCGTTTCGGGTTTCCACCGAGGTTTCGCGCAGCCGTCCGACGATCGCATTCACTTCCGCGATTTTTTCACCAATTTCGCTCACTGTATTTTCCATGCCGGTTTCCAGTTTTGCGCCGATCTCGGCTTCCTCGCGTTTTTTGTCATCCTCGTGCTGGGCTCGCTCGCGCTTGCGTTCGTTTTCAGCCACGCGGCGCTGCTCGATGGAATCGCGGAACGCCATGACATTCTGCGCCAGGGCGCCGATCTCGTCCTTGCGCTCGACCCCCCTGATCTCGACATCGGTATCACCGGCCGAAAGCCGCGACATGGTCTGGATATGGCGGCTCAGGGGCGAGGTGATGAGATAGCGCATCAAGATGGCGATAACGGCGGCGCTGAAAATCGTAACCAGTACCGATATAATGATCAGATTGCGCTTTGTTGCAGCAGCGGCTTCGACCGCGCGGGCTTCATCCTCCGCCCGGCGTTTCTGGGCCTCTTCGGCTCTGGCGGCCTGGGCGTCAAGAATCGCCGATGTGCTCTTGGTCTTTGCCTCAAGCGCTGCGGCGAATCTGGCTTTGAGCGCTTTCATTTCTTTTTTCAAAGGCGTCATCATGTCCATGAGGACAATGTCGAGCATGCCGTAATAACCGGTTTCCGGGCCGATCAGGGCTGTTATGCGGATCAGGCCCTCTTCCGGAATAACAGTCATATGCGGTTTGGCCGTCGTGGCTCTCTTCTCCAGCGTTTCCCTGAGGCTTTTGATATGGTTTTCATCCAGATCTTCGCTGTCTGTATATTCAGCAAGGGTTTTTGCATTGGTGACAGGGAGGAAATTCATTGAGCGGACCCCGTGCAGCACCGCCATGTAAACCTCTTCCGCCAGCATGTACATTTCCCGGTCTTCGGCGGAAAGCGCCCCTAGAATGGCATCAAGCTGGGAACCGATAATCAGCAAGGCGCCATGAAGCTCGCCGATCTGGGTAGCGAGTTTTTGCTCGATTTTGCGGCTTCTTTTCAACATTGCGAGCTCATTGCCCTGCTTCAGGCGATCCAGCTCGGAGCGGCGGTTTGCGTTCAGTTGCATAAGCAGGGCCGATTGCAGCGACTGGCTTTGCTTCGCCAGATCCTGCGAGGACGAACTGGCCAAGGAGGAAACCGAATCGAGGCTGGATTTGCTCACAAGAAAGCTTGCCACCCCCGAAAGACTGAGAAGAATAACGATGATGGCTGTAAACTTGACATTCAGCCTGTTGGCAAAAGCGATGCATTTATTATTGTTCATTGGCTGTATTCCCCCAGAATCGAATGACAACACCTGCTGTCCGGTGCAGGAATACTCCAATAACAATCTTAAAAAAAAGGTAACTCAACCCGGCGCAGGAGTGAACCTGCACTATTCATCGCGCAAAAATAGAAAAACGGTCAAGTAAAGCAACTATAGATAGATTGGCGTGCTTTTTCTTACCTGTTTATCCTGAACATCGTCTCCAAAATGGGCCATAAAGGCAGGCGGGGGCCGTAAATCCAGTTTCCTTCCGGACAACTGACCTGCCGGCTGCGCTGGTTATAATCCACATAACCGTGAACCGTCCGCCCGCCGGCATTGCCGAAAGCATGAATCCGCAGCCAGCCGCGCGACAGGGCCCGCACCGAGCGAATTTTGATCGTGCCGCGCGCAATCATCTGCGGTACATTGGTAAAGCGTTCCGATTTCTCGCGCTCCACCGCCTTGCAATGGCGCGCAATCACATCCTTGTAAAGATCATCGCTGTAACGCTTTGCCGCCGCTGCGGGCAAAATCCCGGTCAGCAGGAGTAAAAAACACATGAATATGACGGTTTTCATAGCTTGGTTTCCTCTCTGGGGCGCGATTCTCGTCAATAGGCCCGGTCTTCAAACACCCGGTCAATATCGCCGTTCCATTCGCCATGATATTTGGCCAGCAACACATCAGCCGGCGTTTGGCCCGTTTGTACGATACCGTCCAGATTATTCAAAAAATGCGTTTCATCCGCGCCTTTTTGATCGATACACCGGCGCGCTTTCAGCCCGCTTCGCGAGATTTCCAGCGCCTGTTTTGCCAGATCCTGAACAGTGCCGCCTCTAAATGGCGTTTTTAAGGCGGTTTTCGGAACCCCCCGGCGCAATTCCTCGCGCTCGATCGCGCTCCAGTCGCGGATCATGTCATAGGCGGCATCAAGCCCGGATGCATCATATAACAGCCCGGTCCAGAAGGCGGGCAGGGCGCAGATATTGCGCCACGGGCCGCCATCGGCGCCGCGCATTTCCATATAGCGTTTCAGCCGCACTTCCGGGAACAAGGTGGTCAGATGATCCTCCCAGTTTTTAAACGTTGGCCGCGCCCCTTCAAAGCCGGGCAGCTTCCCGGCCAGAAAATCCTTGAAAGAAAGGCCCGAGACATCGTGATAGCGCCCGTCGCGATAGACAAAATACATCGGCACCTCAAGAACGTAATCGACATACCGTTCAAAGCCCATGCCCGTCTCAAAGGCAAAGGGCAGCATGCCGGTGCGCTCGGCGTCCGTATCGAGCCAGATTTGCGAGCGGTAGGACAAATAGCCATTCGGCTTGCCGTCGGCAAAGGGCGAATTGGCGAAAATGGCGGTGGCGACCGGTTGCAGCGCCAGGGACACCCGCAGCTTTTTCACCATATCGGCCTCGGAGGCAAAATCGAGATTGACCTGCACCGTGGCGGAGCGGAACATCATGTCGAGGCCGTGATTGCCGACTTTGGGCATATAGGCCTTCATGATCTGGTAGCGCCCCTTGGGCATGATCGGAGTTTGCTCGCGGGTCCATTTGGGCGAAAAGCCAAGGCCGAGAAAAGCGATCCCCAGCTTTTTGCAATCATCTTCGAGCTGGCCAAAATGGGCGTGCACCTCCTCGCAGGTCTGGTGCAGATTCTCCAGCGGTGCGCCCGAAAGCTCAAACTGCCCGCCCGGCTCCAGCGTGATGGTCGAGCCGGGGCAGCATTGCGGCGCATCAAGGGCGATCAGATTCTCGCCCTCAAACACCGGTTTCCAGCCATAATCCAGCAGCCCTTCCATAACCGCCCGCACGCCGCGTTCGGTGCCATAGGGCAGGGGGCTGAGCGTATCGGTCAAAAAGCCGAATTTTTCATGTTCGGTGCCGATGCGCCACGCAGAAGGCGGCTTGCAGCCCTGCTCCATCCAGCCAGCCAGCTCATCGCGGCTTTCAACAACAGGTTCTTTTGAGTCTACCTTGTCCATTCCCCGCCTTTCATAATTAATTCCGGCTGGTTATGCGCCGTGCAGGACCTGATTTGCAATATGTTTGCTCCTGACATGATCCTGAAACGGGCGCTTGTAAAGCCTAATAAGCATCAAAATGAATTGTCGTGATGTGATGACCAGTCTCCGGCCATGGCCTGAACCAGCGCCAGCGCTGCCACCGCCGCCGTATCGGCGCGCAGGATGCGCGGCCCCAGCGATATAGGGGTCACGAAGGGGGCGGCGCGCAGCCGGCCGCGCTCCGGCTCCGAAAACCCGCCCTCGGGACCGATAATCACCGCCAGCGGCCGGCCGCGCAAATTTGCAAGCGCCCCGGCCGGGTTTGCGGCCGGGGCCGTTTCGTCGCAAAATACCAGCACCCGCTCCTGCGGCCACGCATCGATGATATCTTCAAAGCGCCCCGGCGCGTCAATTTCAGGGATACTGAGCAGATTGCACTGCTCGGCGGCCTCAACAGCATTGGCCTCCATACGCTCAAGCTTGACCCGGCGCGTCGTTGTGAACCGGGTCAGCACCGGGCGAAGGCGGCTTGCGCCCATCTCCACCGCCTTTTGCGCCATATAATCGAGCCGCGCCTTTTTAAGCGGTGCGAACAGATAATGCAGATCGCCCGGAGGCTCTTGCGTCCGGGTCTGCCCGGTCACGACCAGAACGCAGATTTTACGCGTAATCCGCTCGATCCGCGCCCGCCATTCCCCGTCACGGCCATTGAACAGCAAAATTTCCGCCCCCGCGCCAAGGCGCAGCACATTGCGCAGATAGTTGTTTTGCGCATCCGTGCAGGCAATGGCCGCGTTCCTGGCCAGGTCATTCCTTGTAAAAAGGCGCTGTATCATGTTTTTACCGTTTTGTTGCGATTGTACCTTGTGCCCCGATTTGATAAACCCTTTGTGAGTGTCGCGGCAAGGCATGAGCGGGGATTTCATCAATTATGGCGGATGCACGGCAAACAGCGGGCGGCGGCGAGGGGACAATCGCCGATGCCGTAATCGGCAACTGGGTGGACCGCCACGCGCCGCCCGTGCTACAACCCTATCTGAAACTGGCCCGTCTTGACCGGCCCATCGGCTGGTGGCTGCTCATGTGGCCCTGCTGGTGGTCCGCGGTACTTGCCGGGCAGTGGATAAAGCAGTTTCCCGCCATCTCCATGCTGCTCCTGTTTGCCCTTGGCGCCATTATCATGCGCGCGGCGGGTTGCACCTTCAACGACATCACCGACCGGGATATCGATATGCGCGTTGAGCGCACCAGCAACCGCCCCTTGCCCAGCGGTCAGGTCAGCCTCGTTCAGGCTTATGGCTTCTTGGGCCTTTTATGTCTCATCGGCCTGCTCATTCTGGTGCAGTTCAACACATTCACCATCTGGCTCGGCATATCCTCGCTGGGGATTGTGGTAATCTACCCCTTCATGAAACGTGTGACCTACTGGCCGCAGCTTTTCCTCGGCCTCGCCTTTAACTGGGGCGCGCTGGTGGGTTGGAGCGCTATGACAGGCACGTTGCATCCGGCGGCGCTGGCGCTTTACGCGGGCGGTATCGCCTGGACGATCGGCTATGACACGATCTACGCCCATATGGACAAGGATGACGATCTTCTCGCCGGTATCAAATCCACCGCGCTCAGATTTGGCGAGAAAACCCGCATCTGGATCGCCGGGTTTTACGGCGCGGCGCTCTTCAGCTTCGCCGCCGCCCTCGTTCTGGCCGGGGCGGGCGCGTGGTCATGGGCCGGGCTTGGCGCCATGGGGTTGCATCTGGGCTGGCAGTTAAAGCTTCTCGATACGAAGAACACCGCCTTGTGCCTGCATTTGTTCCGCGCCAACCGGAATGCCGGGGCGTTGTTTTTCGCCGGAATGGCCATGGATGCGCTCCTTGGCATTGTTTAGTCACCCCATTTTTATCGCTCGCGGCTATTCCTCGCTGGCGCTCGGGTGTGTGTTTTTGTTTTCCGCCCGCCGTCCGGCGTGCGTCCGTTCACGGGCTGGCGCTGGCCCTGCCGGCTTGCCCTGCCACGAAGGGGGGGAGCGGCTCTCAGGGCTCACGGGTTTTATGCCCACGGGCGCGACGGCGCCCCGGCGCTTATGCGCCGCGCCCGCGCAGGCCCGAGCGCCAGCGAGGAATAGCCGCGAGCGAGATAATTTTTTGTTTTCCGCCCGCTTCAAATCTCCCGGCCGCACTCAATCACCGGCCAGATACCGCTGCGGCGCATATGGGAGAACAGGTCGGCGCGCTGGGTTCTGGGTGTATTGCAGGCCAGTTTGCCCAGCAGATGGAACGGGTGCGAATAGGTGCCGTCGGGTTCTTCCACCAGAACCGGCAGGTGCAAGACCCGCGCCCAGTCCTGCCAGCGGCTCAAAACCTCGTCCTCGCTATGGGAGGAATAAAGCGGGATGGTCAGATCCAGCACTTCATGCACCAGATTGACATTGTACAAAAACCCGTCATCTCCGGCATCGGAGACTGAAATCACCACGCCTTCAAAGGAATCGATGGCGAAAGTCTGGCAGGCCCCGCCGGTTTCATCACCGGATTTTATAAGGCTGATTTCCCTGTCGGAAATGCTCGCCGCCCAATGCTCGCCCTTGTCCATCATGAAGGGCAATTCATAGCTTAAGGGAAGCGCGAACGGATCGGGAGTGATTTCGCTTAAAGGAAGTGTAACCTCCAGCAATTGCGGAGAAAAATGTCCTGTCATAACGTCCTGTCCTCGTGTTTTTTATTGCGTAGACAATGACACAGAAAAATTGGGATCGCCTTAAGAGAGAGGGTAAAATAAGGTCTCGAATAATAGATACAATTTGATCAAATGAGGTAACCTTCTATATTGTCCCCAGTTCGTTTTCACAGGTTTCGCATAAACCGCGCCCTTAACCGGCGATGCTGTTTTTATGACCCCTATGCCTAACAAAAAATTCTCTTCCCGAATGGAAGCCGATCGTATTTTACTCGAAGCGGCGGTACGCGAGGCCGGCGCGCTGGCGCTGGGGTTTTACCATGCCGGGGCGCGCTCCTGGCACAAGGCGGATAAAAGCCCGGTTTCCGAGGCCGATATGAGCGTTGACCGCCTGCTGCGCAAAAAACTGAACTTTGCACGCAAGGATTACGGCTGGCTTTCGGAAGAAACCGCCGACACGCCTCAGCGGCTGAAATGCTCCCATGTCTGGATTGTCGATCCCATCGACGGCACCAGAGCCTTTTTGAACGCCCGGCCCTGGTGGAGCATATCCGCCGCTCTTGTAACAGATGGTGAGCCGGTTCTGGGTGTTGTTTATGCTCCTGCGCTTGACGCTTATTATGAAGCGCTCAAGGGTAGCGGCGCGAGGCTGAACGGACAGCCCATTCACACCAGTGTCTGCACCGACATCGCCGGTTGCCGCCTGCTTGCCGGGCAGCACGCCCTGCGCGCCAGAGACTGGCCGCAGATGCAGATCGCGCAGAAAAACTCCATCGCCTACCGTCTTGCCCTTGTGGCTTCGGGCGCCTTTGACGCCGCCTTTACCGCCGGCAGAAAAAGCGAATGGGACATGGCCGCCGGCGATCTTCTGCTGCGTGAAGCGGGCGGCGTTCTCACCGGTATCGACGGCAATCCCTTCAGCTACAACGCCCCCGATACACGCCGCAACGGCCTGCTCGCCGCCTCAAAACCGTTTCACGCAATGTTTCTGGCGCGCATCCGGGATCTGGCCGGTGCCGTTTAAACGTGAAAGACTCTAGAGCACTTCCGGAAAAGTGGGAACCGGTTTTCCTGCATTCAGAAAAGGGCGGTAAAACGGTATCAGGCCCGGTTTGGATCCCTGCCTCCGCAGGGATGACGAAATCATAATCTGGTGGGGAATTTGATGACCGGACAGCCGGGCCACTACTCCCCTGCCTGCCGTTGCTGTATCTCCGCTTCCAGCGCCGCTTCGGGTGAGACATAGGCTTCCTGGCGCGTAACGCTCCAGTAGCGCAGATTCTCCAGCCGGATCGGCTTGCCGGTGACCGCGCAGCGCACGAAAGCGCCGGGCTTGCGGACAAGATAATCCCCACCGGAATACAGCAGCTCCGCCTCGCCGCTGGCCGCCAGTCTGTTGTCGAATTTGTGCATTGAGACCCGATTTCCTGGAAAATTACCGCCATTCATCACATTTTGTCATACATAAGCATAGATCATCTCCTTGACCAGTCACAATAATCGCCCCTGATCATCGGGAGTTTTGCGGCGGCGCGTCTTGGGCTGTGGTTTTGCGCCCGCTCCTGCCAGCGCCTTTATGCGCCCGTCGGCAAATTCGATCTCCAGCACATCGCCGGAAGAGACTGCCCCTGCCGTGCGGATCATGGCGCCCGCTTCATCACGCACCAGCGCATAACCGCGCGCCAGCACGTTTTTATAGCCCAGTGTTGCCAGTAACTGGGATTGGGCGTCAAGGCTTTGCCTGCGCCGCGCAATCAGCCGCGAGGTGGCGGCGCGTATCCGCTCGCCAAGTTCGGTTATCCGCTCTGTCTGATTGCCCAGACGCTGGGCGAGGGGGGCAAGTGAGACCTGTCCGGCCTGACGCTCAAAGCGCCCCCGGTGCTGGGCCAGATTGGCGCGCAGCGCGTGGCCGATATTTTGCGCCGCGGCGTCAAGGCGCTGGCGCGGCATGGCCAGCAGATCAGAGGCTGCGGGCAGGGCGCGCAGGGCGCTGGTGAGCGCCGC